>JBAOHO010000015.1 GCA_037045355.1 Candidatus Nanopelagicales bacterium
AGCAGAGCCCGGGCGGCGCACTCCCGGAAGCGGGCGGCGAACAGCGCGGACCCCCCGATGAGCGTGGTCAGCCGCGGGCCGACCTCGTCGGGGTCTACCCGAATGAGGTCGATCAGGTCCGGCAGCGTGTCCAGCGAACCGTCGTCGGGCAGTCGCATCACGATGCCGTCATCGGCCGCCATGACCTGCCCATCGAGGTTGAATCGCTGTTCGATCCGGTCGCTGAGGATCAGCGCCCAAGGCGCATGCACCCGAGCGCCGAACGGGGAGTGCAGCACGATGCGTCGATCACCGAGTTCATCGCGGAACTGCTCGACGACCACCGACGCGGTACCGGGAAGCGTGCCGGTCGCGGCGATCTGTTCGTCCAGATACTCGCGCAGGTTGGATGCGGCGGCGGTGTCCAGCGTGCCGGGAAACGCGGCTTGCCCCGCGATGTAGGAGTCCAGGAACCGCCCGATCGCCTCGCCGAGCACAGCGGGACGACCGATTGAGTCGCCGTGCCAGAACGGGAGTTTGGCGGGCTGTCCCGGAGCGGGGCTGACCAGCACCCGGTCCGCCGTGATGTCTTCGATGCGCCAACTCGAACTCCCGAGAGCGAAGACGTCGCCGACCCGGGATTCATAGACCATTTCCTCATCGAGTTCACCGACCCGCTTGTTGTTGTCCGCGCCGACCAGGAACACCCCGAAATGACCTCGATCGGGGATCGTTCCCGCATTGGTGACGGCGAGACGTTGTGCGCCCGGTCGTGCGGTCACGGTGTTCGTGGTCCGGTCCCATACGATTCGCGGTCGCAGACTGGCGAACTCCTCCGAGGGGTAGCGGCCCGCCAGCATGTCGACGACAGCTTCGAAAGCAGCTCGGGGCAACTCCGCATACGGCTGGGCGTGGCGCACCAGTGCGAAGAGTTGGTCCAGATCCCAGGGATCCATCGCCACGATGGCCACGATCTGCTGCGCCAGCACATCCAGGGGATGCCGAGGTGGATTGAGAGGTTCCAGGTCGCCGGCGAGCATGCCGGTCACGGTCACGGCGGCTGCGAGCAGATCGCCACGATGAGTCGGATACACGACGGCCCGTGACACCGCTCCGACCTGATGGCCCGCACGCCCGACCCGCTGCAGTCCGGACGCCACTCCCGGTGGACTTTGCACCTGAATCACGAGATCGACCGAGCCCATGTCGATACCGAGCTCGAGACTGCTCGTCGCCACAACAGCTCCGAGATGACCCGCCTTGAGATCGTCCTCGATCTCGCGTCGGTGTTCTTTGCTCACACTTCCGTGGTGGGCCCGGGCGAGCACAGGGGGAGCGCCGGAGGATTGACCAGCCTGAGCCATGACCGCAGCGGGGGTCGTCGTCGCGGCTGTTCGACTGTCGGCGACATCCTCGATCCACATCTCGTTCAGTCGGGTCGTCAGCCGCTCGGACAGTCGGCGTGAGTTCGTGAACACCAAGGTCGCAGAAGTGCCTTCGATCCGGTCGAGGATCGCCCGCTCGACGTGTGGCCACACCGAAGGGGTACGCGCCTCGTCGTCGTCGGCAGCTGCCGGCGGATTGGCGAGGTCCGGTACCGGCACAGTGACGGTCAGCTCCAAGGTCTTGTCCGCCGGCGGGGCGACGACTGTGACCGGTCGGCCGCCGGAAAGGAACGCCGCAACCAGTTCGACGGGGCGGACGGTGGCCGAACAGCCGATTCGCTGGAACCCACCGGTCAGGTGGGCCAGGCGCTCCAGACTCACCGCGAGGTGGGAACCGCGTTTGTCGCCGGCCAGGGCGTGGATCTCGTCCACGATCACGGTGTGGACTGACGTCAAGGTGTCCCGGGCCTGCGAGGTCAACATCAGGAACAGGGATTCGGGGGTCGTGATCAAGATGTCGGGCGGGTGCGTGATGAGGCGGCGGCGTTCACCGGCACTGGTGTCCCCGGTACGCACTCCGACCGAGACGGGGCGCAGATCGGGGTCCAGACGTTTCAGTCCCGCCAGCGGGCTGCGCAGGTTGCGTTCGATGTCCACCGCCAGCGCTTTCAGCGGTGACACGTACACCACGGAAGTGCCGGTGGGCCCGTTCTTCCCGCCGTCGTCGGTGGCAGGCGTGGTCGCCAGCCGATCGATGGCCCACAGGAAGGCAGCCAACGTCTTTCCGGAGCCCGTCGGCGCGACCACCAAGGTGTCGTCGCCCGAGGCGATCGCTGCCCAGGCGTCTGATTGGGCAGCGGTCGGCGCGGCGAAGGACTCGGTGAACCACTGCCGCGTGACATCCGAGAACTGCGCGGGCAGACCGGCGGCGACGGGGGTGGGCATGCGTCATCGTCACCCCTGAGCCTGACCCGAGCCAAACTGATGGACGCCGGGAATCGTGAGGCCGGGCGTGGATGGCAGACTGCGACGCATGCGGCTGACGGAGTTCTGGCGCCGGATGGACGAAGTCTTCGGCCCCTCCTACGCGCCATCCTGGGCGGCCGACGTCGCCTTGGCGGAGCTCGATGGCTGCACGGTGCAAGAGGCACTGGCTCACGGAGTCGCCGCGAAGAAGGTGTGGCGGGCGGTGTGTGCCCAGGTGGAAGTACCTCCCCACCTGACGTAGTGGTCTCGACCTGCGTTGGTGGCACCGACACGCCGCAGCGAAATCCACCGTTCGAACATGTGTTCGCCTAGAGTCGTGGCGTCACAGTCCATCGGGCGCCCTCAGTGGGTGTCCCTGAGCAAGTATCCACAGGAGCACCGCGACAGCACTGCGGTGTCGGACCCCGCCCCTAAGGTGCACACCATCACCGGCCGCACCAGATGAGCAAAGGAAGACCAAGACCATGGCTCCCAGCACCAGCACCACCAACGGCACCGCCAAGGGCAAGACTGCCGCATCCAACGGCAAGAACGGATCCCGCAGCGAGGCCACGACTGTAGTACAGCGGCTTGACACCAAATCGATCGCGCGAGCCAAAAATCAGCCGATGTCGACGATCATAGATCACAAACGCCCACATGCCATTGAGTTTGGACAAGCACTCACGACCCCATTCACGATATGCCGCAAGCAGGACCTCGCTGTCCCCGCTGGACCGAAACTGGTACCCCAATTGACGAAGTTCCGATCGCAATTCGACATAATTGAAGATTTCGCCGTTGAAGACCAGCACATACTGCCCATCCTCACTGACCATGGGCTGATGGCCCGCTTCGGACAAATCAAGAATCGAAAGACGACGAAATCCCATTCCCACAGCACCATCCAAGCAA
>JBAOHO010000016.1 GCA_037045355.1 Candidatus Nanopelagicales bacterium
GCATCCGTCACACACCGCGGCCAGCCCGTCACCGAGAAGCTCCAAAGGGCGAATTTCTCCTCAAGGTTGCGGAAAATTCGGTCGATGTCCCCCTACACGGGTGGTGCGATGGCTACCGTCGGAGCGCACCCGAAGGAGGGGCGGGATCTCACATGAGCATCGTGATGGCCGTGGGCGTGACCTGGCTGGCCCTCATCGCGGCCATGGTCGTGGGCTGGCATCGCGTCATGCAGCGCACTGATCGCCCCGTACTCGATCCCCGACGGCCCGGGCCGGTGAACTGCCCCGCGTTGCCGGTTCAGCGCGGCGTCACGCCAGACAGTCGTCGTACCCACCACTGACAATCCCCTGGCTTCCCGACTCACTCCGAATCGTTTCGGCACGCTCTCGATCGCCGACATCCCACACGTTCCTGGTCGCTAGGCTTCCCGACAGCCACGGGCAGTACAGAAGGGTCGACCCACCATGAGTTTGACGGATCAGATCATGGCCGAGCCTCCGCCCACGACCGAGCCGAAGCGACCGAGTCGGGGTCGTGGGGTCATCGCGTGGATCTGCCTGCTCTTGGCGTTCCTGTTGACCATCCCGTCGGTGGTGGCGTTCTGGGGTCACCGGACCTTCCTCGACACCGCCACCTACGTCGAGACTGTGGGGCCACTCGCGGCGGACGCGCAGATCCAGAAGGCCGTGGCCCAGCAGGTCAGCGCTGCGGTGACCAAGAACCTCGACATCGACGCGATCGTCGAGGAAACCGTGGGTGAGTTCATCCAGAACCCGCGGGCACTCACCAAGATCGAGACCACGTTGGAGTCGAGCCTTCCGGCGCTGATCAACGACGTCACGCTGAAGATCATGGAGACCGAGCAGTTCCAGGAACTGTGGGTCACGGTCAACCGGGCGCTTCAGACCGTCCTGATCAAGGTGCTCGAAGGCGACATGACCCAGGTCGAGAATGGCCAACTGGTGCTGGACACCGCGCCGATCATCGACAAGGTCAAGCAAGGCCTCGTCGATCGAGGCATCGAGCAGGCGGCCAACCTCGAGGTTCCCGCCGCGGACCGGCAGATCGTGCTGATGAACGGCGAGGAACTGCAGCAGGCGCAGACGATCTACCGCTTCGCCGACCCCTTGTCCGCGTGGCTGATCGTGGTGCCGATCCTGCTGTACCTGGCGGCGATCCTGATCTCGCCGCGGCGCCGCAGGATGACGGTGCTGGTCGGGGCGGCGGTGCTGATCAACGGTCTCCTGCTGGCCATCGCGCTCGCTCTGGGTCAGGGCGCGATCGAGAACCGCTTCGACAACCAGGCGCTCGCGGCGGCGGCGGACGTGTTCTACACCACGCTGTTGGACCGCTTGAAGTGGGCGTTCATCATCCTGATCGTCGTGGGCATCGTGATCGCCGGCGCCGGCATCATCGCCGGCCGGGGCCGGAACAAGGCACCGCAGGAACTCGCCTGACGCAACGTCCCCGGTCAGCGGCAGCGGATGTCCCGCCTCAGCCGCAGGCGGGCTTCAGGGGGTCGCCGTAGAAGAAGTGCCGCGGATCGACTGGTTGACCATCGACAGTCGTCTGGAAGTGCAGGTGGGGCCCGGAGGACAATCCCGTGGTGCCGACCTTGCCGATGACCTGACCCCGCTTGACCACGGTGCCATTGATTCCGGGCGCGAACTCCGACAGGTGCATGTAGATCGATTCGACGCCGCCGCCGTGGCTGATGGTGACCATGTTGCCGGCGCCGCCGTTGTTCGGCGACAGCACCACCACACCGTCGGCAACTGCGTGGATCGGTTCGCCGGCACCGTCGCCGGTGTCCCAGCCATCATGGCAACGCGCGTAGCCCAGAACGGGATGGAGACGCATGCCCGGTTCAGTGCCGGGGTTGACGCGTTCCTCGCGCCAATCAGGGTCGTCAGTCGGGAAGAACCACTTGCCCGCGGGTGACAGGTGCGCGAGGTCGTCCGGGTCCACGCCGCACTGGAACATCTGCCCCGCCGCCTCAGGGATTGGCCTGCGGCTTGGGCTTCGCGGCCGGGCGCCCCACCCGCCAGACCCGCTCGGTGTCGATGGCAACGGCATTGACTCCGCCGGTAAGTGGTTCGGCGGCAATCATGGTGTCCGGAGTCACGGCGATTCCCGCGTGGTTCACGCCGTGATCAACGTCCAGGTAGAACACGACATCCCCCGGCGCGATCGTGTCAGTCGCAACCAGCCGCATGTCGCGCGCCAGACCCGGAACACCGTCGGGCACGGTCGGACGATCCGCCGTGGCCGCATCTGCTCCCGCCGACGGGATGTTCCAGGCCCGGTCAACCAACGCGGAACAGTCCATCGTGTCGTGAGTGTTCTGTCGCCAGGAGTACCCCGCACCCATGCGGGACACGGCGTAGGTCGCCATGCGCACCGTACGGTCGGGCAGCAGAATCACCGAACCACCGCGAGCGTTCCGGTTGGCCTTACCCGCACCGGCATCCGGGTTCCAGAAGGCCAGCCCGGGGGCCGACTTCCTGACCGTCACCCCGTCGGGAAGTTGTTGACCGGTGCGCACCATGGCGGTTGTGACGGTGGGGGCGCCAGCCGCCTCGGGGCGGCTCAGCCAGTCCGCCCAGGCCTGCGCCGCAGCGCTGTTGGCGGCATCCTGATCGTTCGCGGCGTCCAGATCGGCGGCCAACTGGTCGGCCCATCCGACTCGTGTACTCGCTGACCTGGGCCAGGGCTTCCGCCTCGTCAGCGGCCGCTCGTGCGGCTGCCTCGGAGGCGCGGTCGCGGCTTTCCGAGGCCCGGACCGCCGCCTGTTGCGCCTTGGCCAGAACGAGTTGCGCCGCGTCGTAGGCAGTGTCCTTGCGGGTGCCCACTCGCTCTGCAGTATCGGCGCGACGCATGAGTTCGATCGGGGAGTCCGCCTCGAGCAGGCCGGCGATGAAGGTGAGGTCGGTCGGGCCGGATTGGTACGCGGCCCGAGCGTAGGCACCCACGATGTCGCGGGCTTCGGCGACGACACCCTTTTCGCTGGTCACGCGCTTCTCGGCCCGGGTCACCGCCGCAACCGCCTCGGTGTACTTCTGGTCGGCGGCGAGTCGGTCCGCGCGGGCCTGGTCGACCTCGGCCAACAGCGGGGCGAGGCCCGCGGTCATGTCGTCGGTGGGGTCAGCGGCGGCGGGACTCGGCTCGGCGGCGGCCCCTGCTGATGCGGTGGGCAACACGACCGCGCAGCACACGACGGCGCATGCGAGCGCGGTCGGGCGGCGAAGCCATGGGGGAAGCATCAGGTCTCCGGTCACTACATCCACTGTCGGTTCGTCTGGCCATCTTGACTCGCTGACGAAGGACGCGCAGGCGAATGTCCACAGATCCCCCGTCAGCACCATCGTCGCATCCCGGGACGAACCAGACGAAATGGCGCTGTCAGCGGCGACGCGGAACCCGCACTCACCAGCCGCCCCGAGTCCCTACCGTGGGGGAATGAGCACTCCGGAGTCGGCAGCCCACGGTCCGCCGAGCCAAGTCGGCGAGGCTGTTGCCAGCACGACCTTCCGGTTCGATTTGGCGGCGACATTCCTGTCAGCGTGGACCATCGGAGTTGTCGACACGTCGACGTATGAACGCTTCGGCGTGTTCACGTCCAATCAGGCGGGCAACCTGGTCCTCGTCGCCACGAGCCTGTTCAGCGATCGTCCGACAGCACTGCTGCCCGCGGAATCCTTGCTGGGGGCGGCCGTGGGTGTCGTGCTCGGCAACCGACTCGGCCTCCGCTTCGACGCCCACGACCGCATGCGGGTCCTGGCGCCGCTGCTGCTGGCCACCGTGCTGTTGGTCCTCACCCTGATCATCGAGTACGCCGACCTTCCGGCGACTCTGCTGATCCCCACCGCGAGCACGAGTTTGGCGTGCCTGGCGGCCGCGATGCTGTTTCTGCCCAGCGTGTCGATGTGGATCACGGCCAACACCGGACAGTTCCTCAGTGCGGCGACCGGCCTGTTCGGCCCACGCTCCGCATCGGGAACATGGCGGGGGCTGAGCCGGACCACGTACCTGGCCGCGATCCTCGTCCTCGGGTTCGTCCTCGGCTCGCTGTGGGTGGGGTCGGGCCTGTTCGCCGAGTACACGGCACTCGTCGGAGTGATCCCGGCGTTCCTGGCCATCGCCGCAGCGGTCCGTCAGGTTCGACTTCGCCCTCGCCCCGAGACGGTCAACTGACGAATTCGGCGGCCACCGCTTCGATCATGGCCGGGTCGTCGTTCCAGTAGGGGTCGGCCGGCCTCGGGTCGTGCAGCACGATGTCGGTGAATCCCAGCGCCTCGTAGCGGGCCACGAAGTCCGCGAACGTTGCCATGTCGGTCAACGGCCGCTCAGCGCGGTTGCTCACCAGCAGTACCCGGTCGATCGATGCCGGATCCCGACCGACCTCGGCGCACTTGTCGTCGAGGAGTTGCACCTGCCGTCGGATCGCCGACTCCGCACTGTCGCGGGTCGGCTCCGGGTCGGTGGGATCGCCCTCGGTCAGCCAGGCGTCCCCGCGTTCGGCAGCCAGCGTGAT
Organism: Candidatus Nanopelagicales bacterium; assembly: GCA_037045355.1. NCBI lineage: Bacteria > Bacillati > Actinomycetota > Actinomycetes > Candidatus Nanopelagicales > Candidatus Nanopelagicales bacterium. Next base: position 4,536 of record JBAOHO010000016.1, read on the forward strand.
CGTCTTGGGTCCGGTCGCGGCGATGACGAGCGGAACCCGCGGCCGCTGGACGCAGCCGGGGATCATGCGGGCCTCGTGAACCGGATACGTCGGGTTGTCACCAGAAACGACGGGGTTGCGCAGCAACTCATCGAGCACCTCGACGAAGTCGCGCATACGGGCGGCCCGCTGCCCCGGCGTCAGGATCGGTTGGTCGAACACGGTGGCGTCGAACCCGATCCCACCCGCGCCGATTCCCAGCGACACCCGGCCGGCACTGATGTGGTCCAGAGTCATCGCGTCCTTGGCCAGCGTGACCGGGTGACGGAAGTTGGGCGACGTCACCATGGTGCCCAGTCGGATGGTGCTGGTGGCGGCGGCGATTCCGGTGAGCCAGGGGATCGCGCCGAACCAGGGATCGTCGCGATAGCGCTGCCACGACAGGTGGTCGTACGTCCAGAGGTGAGCGAAGCCGAGCGACTCCAGGTAGCGGGCCCTTCGCACTGCCTGCGGCCAGGGATCGGTCGGGATGAGCAGGACTCCGAAGCGCATCCCCCGATCCTCGCAGGGTGTGGTGTCGGCCGGAACGTTCCGGCACGGTGGCGTCGTTTCTGGTCAGCACTCGCGGGGACATCGGTCCTATGAACCGCACTGAGTCGCATCGCGACACCACCACCAACCCGTCCGAAGCGAGAGGAAATCACGATGACCACCACTCACCCCACCACCAAGGCCGGTCGGGGCCGCCACTGGCTCCTGGCCCTGCTGGCGAGCCTGTTGGGCCTGTCCCTGCTGGCGCCACCGTTGGCGTCGGCCGCCCCCACCAGTCAGGTCTCCCGCTCGACAGGGACCGATGATCACCGTCGACGACGTCAAAGTCTGGAAGGGAGAGGAGCAGGACTGGAACCAGAACGGTGACGAACCGATTGTGGTCAACCTGATGATCCGAACCACTTTGGGCGTCAAGGACTCGACCCGTACGGCGTGGGTGTCGGAGCAACCTCGGGAGCTCGACTCAGGCGTCGATAACGGGGACTGGGTGCCCGTCCCCAACGACCAGGGCGACGCGCACTTCACCGCTGCGAAACATGCCATCGGCGGCGGCACCATGGCTGTGCGCTACCTGTCCGCGGCTGACGCGGAGAAGGCCTACGACACGGGCAGTCCGTTGCCCGCCGATGTCGTCATGGTCGTGAGCTTCGCGTTCGACGGTGACTTCAGCGGCCAGAAGACACTCATGGCATTCATGAACACGCTGCGCACCATGATGATCCAGAAGGTCACCCCGGTGTTCGAGGCGGCGGCCGTTCCCGTCGACCTCGACAAGCTCCCCCAAGCGATGGCCGCGATCAACGCCAAGGTGCAGAAGGTCACCGTCAACGTCTGGGACATCCTGCTGAACCTGGACCACATCTGGAGCTACGTGTGGAAGTCCGGCGGCGACTACGACGATCTGATCGGCGTCTCAGTCATCGGCTACATCCCCGTGCAGCGCGACTTCGTCGAGGGACTGCCGATCGACGCCAAGGACGTCGGGTTGGACCGCGACTGGACCATCAGCAAGACACCTCGCCAGAAGGTGGCTGACGGTTGGATCGACGTTCCCAGCCGCCTCGGGCTGCTCGTGCAGGACAGCGCCGGTCGGCACTTCACCCACGTCGTCCAGTCGGACCTGCCGATCGAGGACCACGTCGGTTATGACCTGCGGCACTGGACCGGTGCGTCAGCAGTGAGCGACCTGCCGCCGCAGCGCTCGGCGCCGACTGGCCTTTCGGGTCCGGTCGGCGTCAGCGCTGCGCGGACCCTGGCAGGATCACCCTGTGAGGCCTTTCCCATGAGTGCATCCACAACGGATCCCGTCACCGCATTCGTCTTGTCCGGGGGCGGCGCCAAGGGCGCGTTCTCCGCAGGCGCCTTGGACTACCTGATCCGACATGGACAGCGTGACTGCCGCAGATCATCACGGGCACGTCGGCCGGCGCCATCTGCGCCACGGTCATCGCGCAGGCCCGCACCCCCGCGGAGTGGGACTCGGTGGCCGGCACTCTGCGCGACGACATCCTGCGGATGAGTGTCAAGGACAGCGCATTCGTCAAGCAACCCTGGCTCGCCGCCTTGGACGGCACCAGCGCGGGCGAGGACATCGAGCACCTGATCCGCGGCAAGACCCGCCCGCCGATCCCACCGGACCCGACCGCACCACAGGGGACCGACGTCCTGGCCGGGGCCGGACCCGCACCACTGACATTCCGGCAGGGGTGGGAGGACCTCAAGTCCTTGGTGGCGAATCTCCCCGCTCAGCACCGGGCGATGAAGCAGTTCGGCGTGGATAGCCGGTCGATCATGCTGCTGGATCCGCTCGAAGCGGCATTCCGCGGCACCACCCCCGGGACGGGGCCCGCGCCGATCGACGAGGGCGCCGTTGCGCGGGACGGGGTGCGGCTGCGCTTGACGATCACCGCGCTCAACGACGGGTGTCCCCGCTACATCACGGAGTCGGGAACGGCCGTCGAATCCGACGCTGTCACACCCGCCGGAACGGGTGACGACCAACCAGGGGTGATCAGCGGGCTGCTGGCGTCATCGAGCGTGCCGATGGTGTTTCCGCCACGGCCGATCGGCTCTGACGTCTACGTCGATGGCGGCGTCGTGCAGAACATTCCCCTGGAGCCAGCTGTCGCTCTTGGCGCCACAAATGTCTTCTTGGTGTTGGCTGACCCGCTTCACTGCCCGCCGCCCCGCATCGATTACCGGACGGCGAACCTGCTGGAGGTCGGCATGCGAGCTGAGGCCACGGTCGCGTTCTACGCCCAGCAACAGCGTGATGTTGCAGGCCCGACTGCCAACTGGGGTGTCGATCACCATGATCGACCCGACCGTCACAGCGATCAGCACGTTCGAGACCGACCCCGGGCTGCTCACCATCACGATGGACTACGGCTGGTTACGCGCCTGCGGTGAAACGGCGGCTTTGGCCGACGACGATCGGAGCTCGGGCACACCAACTGGCCGACGTGATCGTGACCGGGCGGGTGCGGTCGTGGTACCTGGAGGCAGGTCTGGGCGGGTCGGGCAAATCCCACGACGACGCCTTGGCGAGCGCCAAGAACCTCGTGGCCGACTCCCTCACGACCTGGCGAGGGCTGGGGCTCAGGCTGCCGGACGACGCCGACGCCTGGGCGACCCAGCCCGAGTTGCACGAGCCGTGAGCGGCGATCAGCTCAGCGAGTCGACCAGTGCGATGTAGTCCTGCTTGGCCTGATCCGCGGACATGCCGGAGATCTTCTCGCGTGCGTCGAACTTGGCGCGGCCGACCGGGTTCGTGAAGCCGGGGCGCTTGCCGGAGACATCACCTTCGTTGGCCTGCTTGAACAGGGCGTACATGCTGAGCATCGTGTCCTGGTCGGGCGCTGTGGTCAGTGTCTTGGAGGCGGCGACGGCGGCTTCGAAGCGCTCATCGAGGTCTGACATGGACTACTCCTGGAGGTGGGGAAGGGGTTGTCGTGATCATTCCCGTTGCCCGACCGGGGTGGCAACCGCAACCACCCGCGCGGTCATACAGTTGAGGTAGGAGAGGAGATCTCCATGTCCCAGCTGACTGACCGCTATGTGTCGGAGGTTCTCCACCGGGTTCCCTACCGCTGACCGAGCCGACGTGGAGCACGACCTACGGGATTCCATTTCCAGCGAGCGTGGCCCAGCATGCCGCTGCGGGCGAGTCGAAATCACTACCGCCGAATCCGCTGCGCTGACTGAACTCGGTGATCCACTTCTGGTGGCCGTCGAACGTACGGCGGACGCCCCGCCTACCTGATCGGCCCCCAGTTGTATGGCGGGTATTGGCGGCTCATGCGACTGCTGCTCGGCTGTGGTGCCCGGCACCGTCGCCGTGGTGGTCAGCGTGGTGCAGTCGTTCACCGGAACCCCACTCGGACAGGTAGCCACTCAACGCGGCGGGGTTGTTCGTCGCGGTGGCGATCCAGGTCGCGTTCTGGACCACTGTGGCCTTCGCACTGGTGGAACGGTATGGATCGCCGCAGACCCTGGCCGCGGCTCACGAGGAATGGACGGTGGCCGAACTGCCCGAGCCCGCCGATCGCAGCATCGGCATGGGCGACACCATTGCGGCGGTCTTCGTGCAGTTGTTGGGGATCTGCTTCCTGACCTGGCAGATGGGACTGGCGGACACCACCGCATCCGACTTGGCTGCGACACCGTTCCTTGATCCCTCGCTCGCCGACTTCTGGCTGCCGTTCTTTGTGGTGGTTCTGTCGGTCGCCGTGCTGTTCGAGCTGATCAAGGCCGCGGTTGGTCATTGGACCATGCCCCTGGCCATCGGCAACACGATCGTCAACGCGGCCTTCGCGATCCCGCTGGTGTGGCTCCTCGTGACTCAGCCGGTCCTCAATCCGGCGTTCGCGGCAGCCATGGGGTGGGACGTGTCGGCCGACTCCGCCACCTCGATCCAGCAGGGAGTCGCCGTACTGGTCATCCTCGGTACCGCGTGGGACTGCGTCGACGGCTGGTGGCGGGCGCTGCGCGCCGACACCTGACCGATCAGGGTTTCGTCGCCCGCACGATGCGGGACAGGAAGAACGGGTTGCCGTACATCATGCGAAGGCCGAGGCTGTGCCGTTCGACGTCCTTGGCGCCCGCCGCAACCAGCACCTCCTCGTACTGTTGCGAGTACTGGATGTCCGCGATCAGGATCTGACCGCCGGGCTTGGTGACCCGCAGCATCTCGCGAACGGTCCGCTCCCGCAGCGCAGCGTCCTTGATGTTCTGGATTGCCACGCTGGCGGTCACGACGTCGAACGTGTCGTCGGGGAACTGCCCCAAGTCGGACATGTCGCCGGTGACCAGTTCGATCCGTTCGGCCACGCCGTTCGCGGCGGCGTTGGCCATGGTCGCCTCTTCGCTGTTCCCGCTCTGGTCCTTCGACCGCCACAGGTCCAGCCCCACGGCCCGACCGGACGGCAGGTACTGCGCCAAGGTGATGAGCACCATGCCGCGACCGCAGCCGATGTCCAGTGCCGTTTCGTCACCACGTAGGTTCAGGCCCTCGATGAGTTCCCGCCAGACCGTGAACTTACCGTCCTTGGTCACGTACATGTACAACGCGGCTTGCGCGAGCAGCAGTACGGCCACCACGACGGCAAACACTCCGCCGCCCGCGAACAGGCCATAACCAAGCATCGCGGCGCCAGCGACGGCGCTGATGATCGGAACGTACGGAGCGTCGGTGCCATAACTACCGGCGATACGGTGGGCCATGGCGAGCAAGCGTAAAGCCTGTCGACAAATCACGTGAGCCGGTTCAGCAGGAGTGCGATCTGGCTGAGGATGAGGAAGCCGGTGTGGGCTTCGAGGGTGGCTTCCCATTGTCGGACCATGCGCCGGTTGCGGTTGATCCAGGCGTGGGTGCGTTCGACGACCCAGCGGCGTGGTTGCACGAGGAACCCGGTGCCGGGCGGCGGCTTCGGACCGGAGACGATCTCGATGTCGATGCCGGTCTTGGCGGCGAGCTCTCGCGTTGCCGGACCGGTGTAGCCCTTGTCCGCCCACACCTTGGCCATCCCCGGGCAGGAGGACTTCGCAACGTCGAGCAGTCTGGGCAGCACGGCCCGGTCTTGCTCGTTGGCGGCCGTCACCTCGACGGCGAGCAGCAGCCCGGCGGTGTCGGTCAAGATATGCCGCTTGATGCCGTCGATCTTCTTGGCCCCGTCGAACCCGCGCTGGCCTGGCACAGGGCTGGCCTTCACTGAGGACGAGTCCACCACAGCGCCGGTCGCAGCCGCTTTGCGGCCGTCGGCCAGGCGGGTCTGCTCACGCAGCTTCACCAATGCCGAGTCCCAGACGCCGCGCCTGGTCCAACGCATGAACTGCTGATGGGCGGCTGGCCACTCGACGGCGAAGTCGTGGGGCAGGTGCCGCCACGGACAGCCGGTGCGCAGTACGTACAGGATCGCGTCGACGTACTCGCGCAGCCGGTCGGGGTCGATCCGGCGGCCGGGAAGAGTGATGTCGCGGGTGAGCAGCGGCTCCAATGCGGTCCAGGCCGAGTCGGTCAGGTCGGACGGGTACGGGTTTCGGTCACATGACCGCCGTTGATAGCAGGACCCTCCGACACCGGGACTGATACCGGCCTCAGCACGCGCGTTCCACGGGCTTGTCGGGGGTATGTGGTTGTCTGTGCTCGTGCGGCACACGACGTTCCGGTTCTGCCTCGACCCCACGGTCGAGCAGGACACGGCGCTGGCCCGCCATGCCGGTGCGTCCCGGTTCGCGAGCAACACGTGCCTGCGGCTGGTCAAGCACGCGCTCGCCGCCAAACAGGCTGATCCCGGCGTGAAGGTGCCCTGGACCGGGTTCGACCTGATCAACGCGTTCAACGCGTGGAAGAAGACCGAGGACGCGGGACGGTTGTTCGTGGTTGACGGCGCCGGGACGGCCGAGGTGCAGGTGACCGGCCTGGCGTGGCGCACGCAGGTGTGCCAGCAGGTCTTCGAGGAAGCAGCCGTCGATCTCGGCAAGGGGCTGGCGGCGTTCACCGCGTCCCGCAAGGGCGACCGGGCCGGGCGGCGGGTCGGGTTCCCCAGGTTCAAGCGCAAGGGAAGGGCCGTCGAGTCGTTCCGACTGCGCAACAAGCACCCCAAGGGCGGCAAGCCGCCGATCCGCGTCGGTGACGGCGACCGACCCCGGTCGGTGACCCTGCCCGGTGCCGGCGCGGTGAAGGTCCACGACGACACCCGCCGGCTGCGGCGCCTCATCGCCACTGGCCGCGGCCGGATCTTGTTCGCGACCGTGTCCCGGCGCGCGGGCCGCTGGTTCGTCAGCCTCAACGTGGAAGCCGCCGACCTGCACCAGGCCCAGCGGCACGACCAGCAGTTGGTAGAAGCTGCCGGGTTCCTGGGTGTGGACCGTGGTCTGCACGACCTGGCCGTGGCTGCCTCGGCCGACGGCGCCGAGGCAGCGCGCATCCCCGCGCCGAGGCACCTGCAACACGCCCAAGCCAAGCAGCGGCGGCTGGCCCGAGCCGTCACCCGCAAACCGACAGGATCGAGGAACAGGAGGAAGGCCGCCGCCCGGCTCGGGCGGCACCACCAGCAGACCAGGAACCGAAGGCACCACGTCTTGCACGCCGCCGCCAACACGCTGGCCCAATACCTGGGGGTCCCCCCGCTTGCGGGGGAGGGTCGCCGTCGAAGACCTCAACGTGAAAGGCATGCTCGCCAACCACCGCCTCGCAGCAGCCATCTCCGACGCCGCCTGGACCGAACTGGCCCGGCTGATCACCTACCGGCAGGACTGGCGCGGCGGTCAGGTGGTCACCGTGGACCGGTGGTTCCCATCGTCGAAGACCTGCTCCGGCTGCGGCGCGGTCGACCCGGACCTCACCCTCGCGCAGCGCACCTACCGGTGCGCGGCGTGCGGACTGGAACTGGACCGCGACCGCAACGCAGCGATCAACCTCGCCGCGTGGGCTGACGCCCAGGCGGCCCGGGACCGAGAAGCGACCGGCCCGGACACCAACGCCTGCCGAGGGGACGGCTCTGGCCGGCGCGCACGCGCCCGTGAAACCAGCCCCAGCGACGCGGGAACCCGCCACGCAGCAGCGTGACAGGGACGCCCGAGAAGGGCGCTGCGACTATTTGTCGACAGGCTTTAGAGCGGCACGACCACGGCAGCACCCGCACGGCGGGAATCACCAACGGCGACAACACTCCCGTCGGCCTCCCGGCGCACGGCATGGACACCACCGAAGAAGAGGTTCTGGGCCGGCCAGATGTTGACGGGTCCACGGTTGCGCAGCAGGTCGGGCACGCGGGGGTCCCACCCCGGCTCCAACTGGACCTCCGCATCGTTGGGATGTAGTCGCGGTCCTGCCACCGCGTCATCGATGCCGACACCCAGGTCGACCAGGCGCAGCAGGGTCAACAACAGTGCCGACCGGATGCGCTCGCTTCCGCCGGTCCCCATGCCGGTGACCGAGCCGTCCGGGCCCGCCACGATGACCGGCGCCATCATCGAACCCATCCGCAGGCCCGGCGGCAGCGAGTGGAACCCCCCGGGATTCAGATCCTCCTCGCCGAGCATGTTGTTCAGGTGGATGCCGGTGCCCGGATGTACGACCCCGGATCCGGCGCCGTTGGAGGTCGTCATGCTGGCCATGAGACCGTCGGCATCGACCACACTGATGTGGGTCGTGCCCTGCTTGACCTGGGGCGTTTGTTCCGCGAGGTCCGCCACCCGATTCGATCGGGTCGCTTCGGCCAGGGCATTGACGACGTCGACCCACGACAGCGGACTGCCATCGATCAACTCGAGGTCCCCGAGCGCCTCGCCGATGATCAATCCCCCGAAGGCGGGCGGCGGATTCATGGCGATCATGCTGCCGTTACGCTCCACCAAAAGCGGTTCGCGCACGATCACCTCATAGGTGGCGAGGTCCTCCTCGGTGACATGTCCCGAGGTGTGGCGCATGAGGTCCAGCAGCGGGTCTGCGAACGGCAACGAGGTCATTGACGTGACCTCGCCGTCGGCCATACGTCGCAGGAATCGGGCGAAGTCCGTGTTGTGCAGCATGTCGCCCGCGAGTGCATGACCGTGTGGCGTGCTGATGAGTCTGGCGCATTCCTCGGTCAGTGCCATGATCTCCCGCACGAGATCGAGCACCACGGCTTGCAGCGGTTCCAGAACCGCACCGTCACGACCCAGCGCCACGGCAGGTGCGACCACGTCGGACAACCGCGCCCGACCGTGGCGTCGGTGGGCATCGAGGAATCCCGAAAGGGCTCCGGGGACCGCGACCGAGCCCGGACCGACGTGGAACACCTGCTCGGTTCCCGGGTAGCGCACCGTCACAGGTGTGAACTCTGGATCGCGCTCCGGCCCAGACGCTCCCAATCCCGGGGTGTTGGCGAAGAAGTCCATCACCTCGGTCGCGCCTTCGGGGTCGCGGACCATCAGGAACCCGCCACCACCCAATGATGTGAAGACAACTTCGGACACACACGCGGCGAGCATGCCGCCCAGCGCGGCATCGACTGCGTTCCCGCCGGCACGTAGCACCGCCGCTGCCGCCAGTGCGGTGTCACGGCTTCCCGCGGCGACAGCTGCACATCCGGGCGGCCCCTGCGCGACAGCCGGACGCCCCCCGATGGCACTGCTGGCGGACTCGCTCACTCGACAAGGCTACTGAGTCGCCCTCCTCCTTGGTTCCGATGCCACGATCAACCGCCGACTACGCGCCACCGCCGGAGATGAAGTCAACGCTCAGGTCCGGTGTCACCCATCAGACCGATGTCACTCCATCAGAACAGCCGTGGCGACCTGGGATCGCTAGGCTGTCCGGCAGTAGACATGGGGCGCAGGAGGACCAAATGGGTGTCGAGTTCACACCATCGCCGAGTCGCTCACTGGGAGTGGAGGTCGAACTCGGCATCGTGAACCGGGTCACCGGCGAACTCGTCCCCGCCTCGTCGCAGGTGATTCAGGCCCTGATGGCGAACCATCCGGATGCGGAGGAACACCCCAAGGTCAAACACGAGTTGTTCCTCTCGACCATCGAGTTGATCACCGGCGTGTGCGACAACCCGGCCGAGGCCTACGACGACTTGTCCGCCACTGTGGCGGAGGTGCGGACCCAACTCGACGGCATGGGCCTGGCGCTGATGGGCGGGGGTGTCCACCCGTTCGCGGACCCGAAGTCGCTGCAACGCAGTCCGAGCGAACGCTACGACCGTCTCGTGGAACGTATCCAGTGGCCGGCCCGACGACTCCAGATCCACGGCGTGCACTTCCACGTCGGTGTCGGGGGCCACGAAGTCGCCATCCAGGTCATGAACCAACTACTGAACTACCTCCCCCATTTCGTGGCCCTGAGCGCATCGTCTCCGTTCTGGGAGGGCGAGGACACAGGACTGGCGTCTGTGCGCACCAAGATCTTCGAGGCCATGCCAACGGCGGGATTGCCGTCCTACTTCGCCGATTGGGCTGCCTTCGAGCAGTTCATCGAGTCGATGATCGCAACGAACTCGATCGGATCCATCCGTGAAATCTGGTGGGACATCCGCCCCCACGTCATGTACGGGACGTTGGAGTTCCGGATGTGCGATGGCATGGCCACCCTGCGCGAAGTGATCGCCCTGGCTGCGTTGGCACAGTGCCTCGTCGAGTACCTGCACTCGTCCATCGAATCCGGCCGTATCCCCCCGGATCCGGTGGGCTGGGTCGTCCGGGAGAACAAGTGGCGAGCCGCTCGCTTCGGCATGGACGCGGTGCTCGTGGCAGCCGATGGCACCACCCGCCCGCTGCGCCAAGATGTCGAGCGGCTACTGACCGATCTGCAAGCCACTGCCGTGTCCCTGAACTGCGCCACCCAACTGGGCTGGATCCGCGACATCCTGGACAAGGGCGCCAGCTACCAGCGACAGCGTGCCGTGATCGAATCCGGCGGCTCACTGCGCGATGTCGTGAGTCTTCTGGTCGACGAGTTCATGTATGACCGGATCGACGGGCAGCGGTGATGTACCAGGATCCGCAGGCAGCACCTCGAGGCAGTGATCACGACGGTGAGTCAGTAGGCCCCAACCACGGCGGCCCCGCGATCGACCCCCGAGCAGTGGCCGTGATCGACAATTGGACGGACACCCACCAGGCGGAGTTGATCGCCTTCCGACGCCGGCTGCACGCCGAGCCCGAACTGAGTTTCGACGAGGTCTCGACGACTGATGCCGTCATGGAGCGTCTCAATGTGGACGGCCTTCGGCCGCACCGATTGGCGTCCGGGACCGGGTTGTCCTGCGAGATCGGAGCCGACGGGCCGGTGGTGGCGCTGCGCGCCGAACTCGACGCGTTGGCCATGGACGATGTCAAGGACGTCCCTTATCGGTCCCGGAACAGTGGGGTCGCGCACGCCTGCGGACACGACGTCCACACGACCGTCGTGCTCGGGTCGGGCCTGGTGCTGAGCGAGCTGGCGCGCCAGGAACTGCTCCCGGGAAGGGTGCGACTGCTGTTCGAGCCCGGCGAGGAACGGGTCCCGGGTGGGGCGGTGGAGATGGTTGAGGCAGGACTGCTCGCGGAAGTGGAATCGGTGTTCGCGGTGCACTGTGATCCCAAGATCGACGTTGGCACCTTGGGTACCCGCATCGGTGCGATCACCAGCGCTTCGGATCTGGTGGAGATCACATTGGCCGGTCCCGGCGGTCACACCGCCCGCCCCGGTTTGACTGTGGACCTGGTATCGGTGATGGCGCAGTTGGTGGCCGAAGTGCCGCAGATCATGACTCAGCGAATGGGTGGCCCGGACAACTGCCGTCTCGTGTTCGGGACCATTCACGCGGGAGCAGCTGCGAATGTCATCCCCGCGCAGGGCGTGGTGTCGGGATCCCTGCGGACACCGGACCTCGAAGCCTGGGCGCAGGCGCCGGGCATCTTGCGCGAGACCCTGGAGAAGGTACTTGCGCCCACCGGTGCCGAGTGGACCCTGCGGCATGTCCGAGGAGTCCCCCCGGTGGTCAACAACGAAGAGGCCGCGCGCACCCTCGCGCGATCCGGACGCTCATTCCTGGGCCCGGACTCGGTCATCGAGACCGAACACTCGTGGGGTGGAGACTCATTCGGCTGGATGACCAGCGAGGTTCCGGGGGCGTTCGTCCGGCTCGGCACACACGATCCCGCGTCAGCGGCGCGACTGGATTTGCACCACTCCCGCTTCGACGTGGACGAGCGCTGCATCGCGATCGGGGTGCGTACCCTCACGCGTGCAGCGCTCGACGCACTGGCGAACGAGTCGGTCAGCCGTTCTCAGCCGCAGACAACGTGACGGGGATGTCCTGCGTGTCCCCGGCGCGCTCAACGGTCAACGTGACGGAATCGCCTACCGCGTTGTCACGGATCGCGACCACGAGAGAAGTGCTGTCCCCGACCGGTTCCCCGTCGATTGCTGTGACCATGTCGCCGGCCTGCAGCCCGGCCTGATCAGCAGGGCCCCCGGGAGTGACCTCAGCGACCCGGGCACCCGGGCCGGTGTACTGCGGGTCGACCTGGATTCCCACGACCGGGGTCTGAGACGATCCCGTCTCCATGATCTCTGATGCGATGCGCTGAGCGGTATCGATAGGGATCGCGAAACCGAGCCCGATCGATCCCGCCTGACCACCGCCGGCACTGCCCATGGACGCGATGGCGGAGTTCACTCCGATGACACGGCCGTTGCCGTCGACCAGCGGGCCACCCGAGTTGCCCGGGTTGATGGCAGCGTCGGTCTGAATCGCGTTGATGAAGGAGGTCTCTCCGCTTTCGCCCCCACCAGCGGTCACCGGGCGATCCAGTGCGCTCACGATGCCGGAGGTGACCGTGCCCTGCAGTCCCAACGGTGAGCCGATCGCGATCACCGTGTCCCCGACCTTGACGTCAGAGCTGGTTCCCAGAGTGGTCACGGGCAAGTCGGAGCGGTCGACCTTGATGACGGCGAGGTCGTATCCCGGGTTCGCCCCCACCAGTTCAGCAGCGGAGGTGGACCCGTCCTCGAACGTCACGGTCAGATCTCCCCCACCCCCGGCGACATGGTTGTTGGTGAGGATGTAGCCATCCGATCGGATGACGAATCCGGTTCCACTGCCGCCGCCGGCATCGATGTTCACGACAGCCGGACTCACTGCCTCGGCCACAGCCGCGATGCTTCCATCAGCCGGTGCCGACGTTCCTGCTCCGGTGACCACCGGGGCGCGACTCACGCTGGTCGAGTCCTGCGCGTAGGTGGCGCCCATGAGCCCCCCAGCGCCACCGGCTACCAGTGCGATGGCGGTCGCACCGATCACGAGTGGCCATACGCGCCGACGCCCCTGCGCCACGGCTCTCCCTGCGTCAGGTCCGACGCCCGAACCTGACGACTGATTGGGCCCGGAACCGATCGTGTCGTCGTGGATCGGCTGACCTGTGGGGGGCGCCCACCACTGTTCATCGAAGACATACGTGCGAGTACCCGAATCCGACGACATCCGAGGGTCCTCCCGGGGCGGTTGCGGGTTCGCGGGACGATCGTTCATGGCGGTGTTCCCTCCATCGCTCTTCTGTGTGAAGGCTCTCCTCCATGAAGACACACCAACGCTCGCCTGTCTTCCCCCCTGGGCGCACCTGAGGACCTTCTGACACGGCCCTTACACATCCGTTGCAATGCCCTGATTCAGCGGCCTCAGCGCCGGGCTCGGCTGTCTCTCGGGAGCCGGACTGCGCGCGGGTCGGGAGAAGGATTGCGGGCGCGTTCGGGAGAAGGATTGCGGGCGCGTTCGGGAGAAGGATTCGGGCGTGTTCGGGAGAAGGATTGCGGGCGCGTTCGGAAGAAGGATTCGGGCGCGTTCGGGAGAAGGATTCGGGCGTGTTCGGAAAGGTTCGGGCATAGTGGAGCCGTGGCCGACGAACCCCGCGATCCGGACCCCGAAGGGCTCGACCCAGATCCCGATCAGGTCGCGACCGCTCAGGCTCAGCTTGATCTGGCCCGCCGCTCAGGCGAGGTGGGCAGTATCGCCATCGCCCATCTCAATCTGGCCACCACGCTGGCGGCTCTGGGCGAACACCCCAGCGCGATCGCGCAGTACCAGTCCTTGATCGCCTACGTTGATCTCGCTTCCGGCGATGAAGAGCGCGAGGTACAGCGCCAGCTGCGCATGATCAGCCCGGCGGCACCGCCGCCGGGAGCACAGGACGTGGACCTGCGCAACATTCAGACAGTCGCGCGCATCATGCTGGCGGAGTCACTGCTCTCGATGGGACGTCGCGACGAAGCCCGTACCGAACTGGATCGCGCCGCACCGGGCACCCGTGGGTTCGGTCGCGGTGTTCTGCGCAAACGGCTGGCAGCGGTGCGGGGCCGAATGGACAACGTCAGCGGTCCGGCACCGTTGCGACCGCAAGCGCCTGATGTCGATCCCGAACCCCCGGAGCAGGTCGCGGCCGCCGATGAACTCTTGGCCACCGGGCGACCCCACGAGGCCGCCCGAGTGGCCCTCGCCGCGATCGGGGCCTGCGCCCCGGACCAGGTGCGAACCCGGGCGCAGGCCCGGCAGGTGCTGGGCATGGCCTTGGATGCCATGGATCAGACCGACGACGCCTTGGCCGTGCTCCGCGACAGTTACGCGGACTACGTGACCGCCGAGGACCACGCTGCAGCGGCGACGATCGCTATCGCAGTCGCCCGGCGACTGGCCGACCGCGACGATCGACAAAGCGCCGTGGAGTTGCTCACCAATGCACTGGACGCACTCGGCGGGAGAGCCGGGCCAGCGACACGGGTCCAACTGCTGATCGACCTCGGGTCGATCCAGGACCAGTCGGGCGACGATGCGCTGGCCCAACAGACTCTGACGGCGGCAGTCGCCACGGCGGAGGCGGCTGCCGACGACCTGCTCACGCTGGACGCCAAGCACGGACTGGCGGTTGTCCTCGCCAATGGAGACAGCAGTACCGACGACGCGGTCGAGGCTCTGGCGGTCCTGGACGAATGCCGCCGAGGCTATGCCGAGCGTGATCACGTGGATCGAGCGACCGGGTGCGATCACGAGGCCGCCGCGCTCCTCGGTCGGCTCGGCTCCTTCGATGCTGCCGCCGCTCGGTACGAGAGGACTCTGTCCGGCTATCACGATCTGCCGGACGACCTGCGCGACTCCTCATGGACCGACGAGGTCAGCGACTGCCGCCTCAACATCGCGGCTCTCGCCGGTGATCGCACCCACTTGGTCGGCGACCCGCGCCTGTTCCGCTCGGGCGGCCACGGCATGTCACACCCAGCAGTCAGCGCCCTGTGAAGTTCGCGGTGCGGCGCTCGATGAAGCTCATGACGCCCTCCTGGGCATCCTCACTGCGCAGTACCAGCCCCAGTTGATCGATCAGGTGCTCTTTGGCGGCGGCGATCCCGTGCTGCTCGGCGACGCGGGCATTGGCCAAGGTCCCCTGCACTCCCAGAGGGGCCTGCGCGGCGATCACCTCAGCGAGCTCCCGGGCTCGGATCAGTTGCTCCCCGGGCGACACGATGTCCTGGACCAGCCCGATGTGATGGGCTTCCTCGGCCCCGAACTCCTGACCGGTCAGCAGGAAACGCATGGCGTTGCCCCAGCCCAATCGCTGAGGCGCCCGGATTGTGGCCCCTCCGAAGGGCATGATCCCGCGTCCGATCTCGAGTTGCCGGAACCGTACATCCGATGCGGCCACCACAATGTCGCTGGCTAGGGCGAGCTCGATGGACAAAGTGAAGGCGATGCCCTGGACTGCCATGACCACGGGCTTGGGTACTTGCGGCGCCCACAGGCCGAAGGGGTCGAAGCGACGGTTGCCACCCAGCGCGCCGGGCCCCTTCTCCGCGACGACGGGACCGACCTCGGCCAGGTCGAGTCCGGCACTGAAATGGTCTCCGTGCCCGAACACGACTGCCGTGCGCAGATCCGGGTCATCCGCGAACTCCTCATAGGCGGCTGCGAAACGGTCGATCACAGCCAGGTTGAACGCATTGCGTTTCTGCGGCCGGTTGACGCCGATGAGCAACACGTGACCGTCCCGCTCCACGGTGACGAGGTCGGACGGGTCCATGGCAATCTCCGATCTGCGCTTCAGGCTCCGAACTGCGCGTCAGGCTCCGAACTGCGCTTCAGGCTCCGAACTGCGCTTCAGGCTCTGAACTGCACGTCAGGGCTCCGATCCGCGCGTTGTGCGAACTTTAACCCGCCGTTCCCCGCACACTTGACCCATGGTTCGGACGTCACCCATGGTTTCGGACGTCACCCATGGTTCGGACGTCACCCATGGTTTCGGTCGGCGGAGTGCGCGTTCACGGCCTGGCCTCGGAGATGAGTGACGTCATCTCGGACGTGAGCGGGTTCGTCTCGAACCTGAGCACCCCTTCGTTCCTGGTCCTCGTCGCGCTCGCTGTCGTCGGAGTGGTGACCCTGGTGCGTAAACTGGCCCGCACAGTCATCGTCGTCGGCATCATCGGAGCACTTGGATTGTGGTTCGTCAGCAGCCGCGTCGGCGAGCTGACGTTCTGAGCCTCGTCACGTCCCTCGCGCGAAGAGCCCCACTACGGTGGCCTTGTGGCCGGCCCCGAGTTATTCGCTCCCCCCGCCCGCAGCGCGGCTCAGCGGGCGCTGGGACCCGTGCTCCCACTCGCTCACCTCGTGCCGGGTCCGGTGCACTACGCGCTGGCCGGGGGAGGCGCGCATGGCGCGGTCCAATGGGGACTGCTGCAAGCGCTGTCAGAGACCGATCTGACCCCTGATGCCCTGATCGGGACATCGGCAGGCGCCCTCTCCGGCGTGATCTACGCCGAGGATCCGGTGTCCGGCCTGAACCGCCTCGCGTACATCTGGGGCCAACTCGACACGCACTTCATCATCAGCGAGAACTGGCTGTCCCGACTGGCCAACGCCCGTCAGATCGCATTGGTCGACAATGCGACCGAACGCGGCACCTTGGATGACCTGCTCACGGCCGAGACCTTCGCCGATCTCGCGCTGCCTTTCGCGGTGGTGGCCACCGACGTGGCCACCGGTCGTGCGATCGTCATCGATTCGGGCCCGTTGATCCCGGCCTTGCTGGCGTCGTCGGCCATTCCGGGTGCCCTGCCACCGGTTCCCATCGACGATCGACTGCTGTTCGACGGTCTGGCGAGCGCCAATCTGCCGGCCATGCCCGCGGTTCGGCGCGGCGCAGGTGCCATAGTCGTCCTGGACACCGGGGGGCGTGATCCCGGTGAGATCAACGGCAGTTCCCGACGGGTACTGAGCCGCCTGAGCGCGATCCTCGCGAACGCCCAGCGAATCGACCAGTTGCGCAATGCCGCCGCCGATGTGCCGGTGATCCTGCTTCCGACTCCCGGAGGACTCGCAGGGAACTTGGACTTCCGGCACACGATGAAATCGGCGGCAGCGGCCTACGCGATGGCCCGGGGGTTCCTGGCACGGCTCGTATCCGACTACGACGCCCCGCTCGAACCGGGGCTGTACGCCGATCCGGAGCAACGTGGCGTGAGTTCGGCCCTGCGCGACATCATCAGGCCGGTGATGTCATGACACCGGCGAGCGTCGCCGCACTGGGCCGAATGCCGGGACCCGTTGCCTGGGTCTTCACCGGCGGTGGCGCGCGCGCGGCTGCCCAGACGGGCATGGCCGAAGTTCTCCTGGAGCAAGGGCTGCGTCCGGACCTGCTCGTCGGGTCCTCGACCGGAGCGCTCACCGCCGCGGCTTTGATCGAGCCCCGCCCTCCCCTGAGCGGCCTGCGGCAAGCCTGGCAGCTCATCGGCACCGAATCCGTGCTGGCCTCACTAGGTTCGGCGGCCGTCCGCGCCTTCGCACCTCGGCGCACGGGACGGTCGGTCCGCGAGTATCGGGAGTTCTTGAGCCGGGTGCTGCCCGGTGATCCCCATGTTCCGATCCCACCGGGGTTGACCTTGGTCGCCAGCGATCTGCGCACGGGCGCGTCCGTCTGCCTGACCACCGGGCCGCTGATCGACGCGCTGCTGGCGGCCGCGACCGTCCCGGTCATCTTCCCTCCCGTCGAGCGCGACGGAATGTTGCTGCTCGACGGCGGTCTCACTGCCGCTGCTCCCTTGGACCAGGCACTGGCCGCAGGAGCAGCCTCCATCGTCCTGTTCGATACCGGCGCCTCGGCTGTGTCCGACGAGGCCGTGGCCCAGATGCGCTGGTGGCAGGTGGCGGGCCTGGCCTACGGGCACCAGATCCGAGGACAGCTCGGGCATGCTCTGGTCCGCGTCGCCGAGCGGGTCCCGATCGTGACGTTGTCCACGGATTCCGGGGGGCAACTCGACTTCACCGAGCCCGACGAGACCATGGTGGCCGGTCGGTCGGTCGCTTCGGCCGCACTGGCTCACGGTTGGGCAGGACCGGTCTCACAACCGGGCCTCTACGGGACCCCGGTCGGGTTCGACGAGGATCCCCGGTTGATGGACCTGATCCGATCCTGACTGCCAGCATGGGCCCACCGACGTGAGGACCGCTGCGATGTACGGCTTCTTCAAGAGCTGGATCTACCGCCTGTGGGCGTTCGGCGGACTAGCAGTGGTCGTCGCCGTCGTGCTGTTCGTCGGGGTGAACCATCGACCGGGTCAGCCTCCGCCGTACGCGACCTTCGGTGTGGTCATCGGTGTCTGGCTGGCGGGGGTGCTGATTCTCCAAGCGGTCGGGATCGCGCGGTCGCGGCCAACGACCACCGCCCCGACAACTCCCGTCGCCGTCGATCCCTCCCGCCCCCCGCAAACCCCGGCGGATCTCCTGGCAGCTCTGGCTCTCCCCGACGCCGCAGGCCGGTGGGGACGGCGGCAGGCGACAGCCGCCGCAGATGCTCACCGCTTCGCCTGGGCGCAGTGGCTGCCCATCGCGGCGGTGGCGATCTTGCTTCCCCTCGGAGGATTTCTCTGGGTGACGGGCACTGTGGTGAGCATCTGGCAACCGTTGGGGCCCACTGGGCCAGGCATTCCCGTCGCGGCCCTACCCGGGTTGGTCGTGGTGGTGATCCTGGTCGCCTTGCTGCCGCGGACCCTGCGTCGGGCCAAGCGGATCAGTGACGATTTCCACGCTCCTTTGGGACTCCAGGTGACGCGGACTGGGCAATCGGTGCTGCTCCCGCGGGTCGGCACGGACGGAGTCAGCCACAACGTCGTCGGACCCACAACGTTCTCCGGCGTCCGCCATGGTCACCGTGTGATCGTCGATGCGTATTCCGGCAGGACCGCGGTACTCGTCACAGCGCCGGGGCCCGCGTACCGACTGCGGGGCCGCGCGGATCGCCTGCAGGTGGTCGGGGACGCGGTGCCGACGGCCGTCACCGCCTACCTCGCGCGGCTGGCCCCCGACCGAAGGTGGGCAGGGGTGACCGTGACCTCCGGGCCGGGGGGCGTGCGCATCGATCGCCGCGGCTCGGCCCTCGACCAGGACTGGCTGCTCGACCTGTGGCTGGCCGAGCGACTGACGGAACTGCCCTCGTAGCACGCTCTTCAGAACCCAGAACCCAGAACCCGGAACCCGGAACCCGGAACCTCGGAGCCGGAGCCTCCGAACCCGGAGCCTCGGAGCCGGAGCCACGCAGCCGCAGCTCCATGACAGGTCGACGGAGCCGATTCCCCGTGGCCACCCACAGTGGCAACCCCAGTGGCCCAGCGAGGGGTGCTCCGTCAGCGCCACCCGGTGATCCTGCTGCGCGGCGATCCGGTTAGGTTAGAAGGACAGCACAATGCATGAAGTAGACTTCGTGCTTGCGCAGTTTCAGTTGGGCAAATTTCAGGAGGAGACGTGCGAGAGATTCGCGACGCCATCAACGCCGGAGACCTCGATACGGCCGACTTCGCCGCCATCGATCTCCCCGACACCATTCGGGCGATCACGCTGCACAAAGAAGACGAGGGGATGTTCGAGGGTGTCCCCAGCCGCGAGAAGGACCCGCGCCAGTCGCTGCACCTCGACGACGTCCCGTTGCCCGAACTCGGACCCGGTGAAGCGCTGGTCGCGGTCATGGCGTCCGCGATCAACTACAACACCGTGTGGTCCAGCATCTTCGAGCCTGTGTCGACTTTCTCATTCCTGAGCCGTTACGGACGGATGAGCCCGTTGGCCAAGCGCCACGATCTGCCCTACCACATCCTGGGGTCGGACCTTGCTGGGGTCGTGCTGCGCACCGGGCCCGGCGTCCACTTGTGGAAGCCCGGCGACGAGGTCGTGGCGCACTGCCTGTCAGTGGAACTCGAAGACGCCGCCGGCCACAACGACACCATGCTGGACCCCGAGCAGCGCATCTGGGGATTCGAGACCAACTTCGGCGGTTTGGCCGAGGTCGCCTTGGTCAAGAGCAACCAGTTGCTGCCCAAGCCGCGCCACCTGACCTGGGAGGAAGCCGCCTCCCCTGGCCTGGTCAACTCCACGGCCTACCGGCAGTTGGTGTCACGCAACGGCGCCGGGATGAAACAGGGCGACATCGTTTTGATCTGGGGCGCCTCCGGTGGCCTGGGCTCCTACGCGACACAGTTCGCACTCAACGGCGGCGCCATCCCCGTCTGCGTCGTGTCGAGCGAGGAGAAGGCCGAGATCTGCCGGAAGATGGGTGCGGAACTGATCATCGATCGCAAGGTCGAGGGTTACCGATTCTGGAAGGACGACGACACCCAGGACCCCAAGGAGTGGCTGCGGTTCGGCAAGCGCATCCGGGAGTTGACCGGTGGCGAGGACCCCGACATCGTCTTCGAGCATCCTGGGCGGGAAACCTTCGGGGCCTCGACGTTCGTCACCCGCAAAGGCGGCACCATCGTCACCTGCGCATCGACGTCGGGCTACATGCACGAGTACGACAACCGCTACCTGTGGATGAACCTCAAGCGCATCATCGGCTCACACTTCGCCAACTACCGCGAGGCGTATGAGGCCAACAGACTGATCGACAGGGGCATGATCCATCCGACCCTGTCGCAGGTGTTCCCGCTGGAACAGACCGGCGAAGCGGCGCTGCAGGTGCATCGCAACATGCACCAAGGCAAGGTCGGCGTGCTCGTGCTCGCGGAGGCCGAAGGATTCGGTGTGCGCGACACGGACAAGCGCGACAAGTACCTCGACGAGATCAACCGCTTCCGCGGCGTCTGACTGGTCGGAGGTGGGCTCCTGCCGGGGGCTCTTACCGGGTTTGTCAACCCCAAGATCTGGGGTTGCTGCGAAAACCCGACACAACCGCCGAGCGTGTCGTCCCGATCCTGACGGACCCCCGCCGTAGATTGACGTCGACCCTGGAACTCGAGCCCGCCTGGGAGCCGCTGTGGCCACGATCGACCTGACGACGCATGACGCTGCGTCCCGGCCGGGGGCTGCGGGGCCCGGAGCGACCACTCAAACGGAGAACACGCAGCCGACCCCAGCGGCGCGGGCCGGGGTCCGCGGCTTCGGGTACATCCCCGGCCTCGATGGGATCCGCGCCATCGCGGTGCTCGCGGTGCTGCTCTACCACGCCGATGTGCCGTGGATGCCAGGCGGTTTCCTCGGCGTCGACATGTTCTTCGTCCTGAGTGGCTTCCTCATCACGTCCATCGTGCTCACCGAGATCGAGAAGACCGGACGACTGGACTTCAAGCGCTTCTACATCCATCGCGCGCGACGACTGCTCCCGGCACTCATCGCCGTACTTGTGTTCGCTGCGATCCTCGCGGCGATCTTCGCCCCGGATGCCGCCGCCGCCCTGCGTCGGGACATCCCGGCCGCGTTCTTCTACGCGACCAACTGGGTGTACGTCGTCACGGATCAGTCGTACTTCGAGCTCACCGGTCGTGCTCCCCTGCTGCAGCACTTGTGGTCGCTGGCAGTCGAGGAGCAGTTCTACCTGCTGTGGCCCGCGATCGCCGTGTTCGCGTTCCGCCGCGGGGGTCGCGGCCGAGTTCGCGAATGGGCCATCATCGGCGCGCTGGCGTCAACCCTGATCATGGTCGTGCTGTCCCTGCTGGGCGGCTACCCCGATCCCAATGACGGCAGCCGGGTGTACTTCGGCACCGATGCCCACGCCATGGGCCTGCTCCTCGGGGCCGCGCTGGCCACCGTGTGGATCCCCCAGCACCTCACCACCCGACTCACCGCCGGCGCCCGCGTTCTGATCGATGCGGCCGGCTTCGCGGCACTGGGTCTGACCATCGTCATCATGATGACCAGCCACTCCAACGCCTCTTGGCTGTACTGGGGCGGCTTCTTGATCTTCGCCGCCATCGTGGCCGTCCTCATCGCCGCCACGGCGCACCCGGCGTCCCTGCTGGGTCGGGCATTGGGGGCGCAACCGCTGAAGTACATCGGCCAGCGGTCCTACGGCCTGTACCTGTGGCATTGGCCCGTGTTCCTGGTCCTGCGCCCCGAGTTGGACGTACCACTGACCGGATTCGCCAATCTCGTGCTACGTTTCGCGGTCACATTCGCACTCGCCGAGTTGTCCTACCGCTACATCGAGATGCCGATCCGCCGGGGAACGCTGGTCGCGTCCTGGCGCCGGTTCCGGGCACTGAGTCGCGAACAGCAGGCTCCCCTGCTCAAGAAGGGCGCCATCATCGGTGCCGTGTCAGCGCTGTTCCTGACGTTCGTGACCTACCGGGTCGTCACCATCCCCGAGGAACAGCCCGACTACCTCAATGGGCTGACCTCCATGTCGGCGCTGGACGCCCAGCCCGGCGCCTCCGACACAGCACCCGCACCTGCCCCTGTGGGCGAGCCACAACTGTCGGACACGATCGTCGCCCCGGGTGTCACCACTGTGAAGCCGGGTGTCCTGGCCGTTGGGGAATCGGTCATGCTCGGCGCCCAGACAGGACTGCGCGAGACGTTCAAGAAGGTCGCGATCGATGCCGCTGTCGGCCGCCAGGCTGCCGACATCGTGACCCGAACACAGCAACTCGCCGACGCCGGAGCTCTGCGGGAAACCGTCATTCTGCACACCGGCAGCAACGGCTACGTGGAACGTGGCCAGCTCAAGCAGATCCTGCAGACCCTGGCTCCCGCTCAGCGCATCGTAGTCGTCAATGTCGACGTACCTCGCGAGTGGCAAGACCCGAACAACGAACTGATCGCTGAGCTGGTGGCTGAGACGCCGAACGCTGTCCTCGCCGACTGGCATGCCCGCGCTGACCTCGAAGGTGATGTGCACGTCAAGGACGGCATCCATCTCACCGAAAGCGGAGTGGCGGCCTACAGCGACACCATCAACCAGGCACTGCTGCAATTGACGACGGCCCAGCAAGCGGCCGCACCCCCCGCGGGGGAACCCGTTCCGGCACCCGAGCCCTGATCTGACGGTGCCGACGCTTCGGTCAGCGGTCAGCGGAGCCAGGACAACAGCGCGTCCGTCACAGCGGCGGAATCCTCCACAGCACTCAGGTGCCCGACCCCGGGGATGAGAGTCAGTTGAGCCTGCGGGATCGTCGCCGCGATCTGCCGTTGCTCGTCCGGGGGGCTGATTGTGTCGTCGGCCCCGGCCAACACCAGCGCCGGGCCTTCGAAACCGGCCAGGTCCACGGTGGAGTCGGGCCGCGAGGCCATCGCCCGTTGGGCCCAGGCGACCGCCGCCGGTGGGGCGTCCGCGATCCAGCGTTCGACCTGCACGACGACATCCAGCCGTTCGGCCCGCGTGATCGGACCCAGCAGGTTGTCCAGCATGGCAGCGACCAAGAACTCCGCCGATCCCTCGACCTCGGCACGCGTCGCCACGGCCAGTCGGTTGTCGCGAGCCGGCGGCGTGTCCGCAGCCATCTTGGTATCGATCAGAGCGAGACCCTCAATCCGCGGACCGATCTCCCGCACCAACTGCATCGCCGCGTAGCCACCCATGGACAGGCCCGCCAGCCGGAACCGATCAACTCCCCGCTCTGTCAGAACCTGACGAATCTGGGCCGCCATGGCCGCCACCGACGGGGGCTCAGCAGGAAGCGGCGAGTCCCCCAGCCCGGCATAGTCCGGGGCAATGACTCGGAAACCAGCCGCGACGAGCCCCGGGACGACGCCGTCCCACAGGTGACGATTGACGGGGAAAGCATGGAGCAGCACCACCATCGGGCCGCTGCCCTCGTCGATCACACTCATGGCATCGCGGACAGTCCACCGTCGACGATCAGCATCTGACCGGTCATGAACGAGGAATCGTCCCCGGCGAGGAAGAGCGCAGCCGACGCGATCTCCTCGCTGCGTCCCCAACGCTGCATCGGGACCCGTGACAAGACTGCCTCCTCGGTCGATTGCTCGGCGCGCAGGAAGTCGGTGAGGTCGGTGTCGATCCATCCCGGCAACAAGGCGTTGACCCGCACGCCACTTGATGCACACTCGATCGCCAGGCTCTGGCTCAACGAGACCACACCCGCCTTGGCGGCCGCGTAATGAGCCATCAGGGGTCCGCCGCGCAACGCCACCACACTGGACATGTTGATGATGCTGCCGGATTTCTGCGCCAGCATTCCCGGCAGCACGACCTGGCACGCATGCACGATCGAGTCAAGGTTGAGCCTCATGGTCTTCTCCCAACCGGAGAAGCGGGTCGCCACGAGCGGCATCGAGAAGGAGTTGCCACCCGCGTTGTTCACGAGGATGTCGGCACCGCCCAACTCATCCACGGCGGAATCGAGCGCGGCTCGGAAGGCTTCGCTGTCGCCGACATCCACGGCACGGACGACACATCCGGGAATTCCCGCGGCGACGACATCGAGTGCCTCCTGCTTGCGGGACATGATGGCGACGGAGGCCCCTTCGACCGCGAACCGTTCCGCGATCGCGCGGCCGATCCCGCGGGACGCTCCGGTGATAATCGCCTTGCGACCACTTAGTGCCGAACTCACAAGTCACTCCAACGCTGCATCGGGCCGACCCAGTCTGTCGGCAAGGGGTAGGCCGCCGGGGCGACCACTCGAACGATCTCATTCAACACGATCCTGACGAAACGTTCGCCCACCCACAGATGACCGGCTTCGGCGATTCCACGAACATCCGCCTGCGGGACGATCGCGAACCGGCGCTCGGCCTCAGCCGGCTGCAGATAATCATCGTGTTCGGGCACCAGCGCCACCAGGGGACGACCGGACTGGCCCCAGCGCCGCAGATCAGTGTCGTCGCAGAACCGAAGGGGTGGTGACAACAGAATGGCCCCGGCCACCGGATCACGGTCACCGAACTTCACAGCGATATCCGTGCCGAACGACCAACCAACGAGCCACGGGTCGGGAAGATCCCGGGCCATGACCTCTGTCAGTGCTGCACCGAGATCCAGCCCCTCGAGTCGACTCTCAGCGAATTCTCCCTCGCTGCGAAGTGCTCCCGTACCAGCTCCACGCATGTTGAAACGCAGCACGGCCAGACCGGTCAAAGCGGGTAACCGCCACGACATCTTGCGGAACAAATGAGACTCCATCGAACCCCCATGGGTGGTGAGGGGATGGATGCAGACGAGGGTCGCGATTGGCGCGGTCCAGTCCGGTAACGCGAGTTCCCCGCGCAGGGTCACACCGTCGGACGCGTGCAGTTGCAGCGGAATCCGCTGCGCCGGCAGGACGCTGTTGGCGCTGAGCGCCGTCACGGCACCATGACGTCGATGATCGCCGTCTCACGGCTGAGCTCCACCACGGTGACCGTTCCCCCACCGCCGAGCCGTACTACTTGACCGACCGGCAAGGACGCCTGAGCCGTCTGGCGCCCATCGACGTGGAATGTGCGGTTCATGTAGTTGGGGTACTGCATGCCCGCTCCCGCCAAGGTCAGCCGAACGCCGTACCCCCGGGTCACATAGGGCTCCGGGTACCGCAGGCCCTTCTGGTTCTGCCATGACGGGCGGTATTCCAAGGTCCACGCCGTTTCCTCACCATCAGCGAGAACTGGGACAGCGAGCATCATGCGACCACCGGCGGGGTCGGCGGAGACCAGGTCGATGGTGTAGCGACCGGAATTTCGTACCACGGTGAGATTGCGGCGACCGATCACGCGCAACTGCTCCAGGTTGAGCGCGCTGAACGACCAGCGAGACAGCTCCAGTCCGTCCAGGTCACCCTGTTGCGCTGGTTGGCCCATCAAGTCGAGGTAGTCACCGTAGTCTGCCCAGTCCTGCAGCCGTGGCACCCGCGGTACCGGGTCCGCGTACGTCCACCCAGCGTCGCGGGGCCAGAAGGAGGCCGCGTGTTCCAACCCCAGGGTGTGACCGAGTTCGTGTGCTGTGATCCAGTCCTGCAGCCGGGTGGGGTCGGACAGGTCCACACCGTTGAGGTACACGGCCCGGCCCCGCAGCATGGCCACTCCGGCGTAGGAGCAGACCCGCCGCAAGGGCGTCAGATAGACGGCAACAGTGTCCCGGTATCCGTCCGGCGGATCGGACCAGTTCTTCACGTATTTCTGGTACTTGCGGTGGATGACCTCCAGGTCGCAACTCAGGTCCGAGTCCTTGGCTTTGGGCGCCTTGCTCCAGCCGGCGAAACCGTACCCGTACCTCTCATCAGTCTGGGACTCCATACGGTCAGCTATGCGCCGCGTCATCTTCTTCACACCGCTGCGGGCGAACCCTTGCGGTCGCCCCTTGACCGGGATGACCACATAGGACAACGCGTAGCGGGTGGACTTGCGGGCCTGACCCGAGATCCCTGTGCCCGGTAGCGAGAGCACATCGGCCTGGCTCGTGGGTGGGATGTAGTCGGTCTCGGGAGCCGCGTGGGCAACCCCAGTGGTCGTCGCCATGACGGCAGCCAACACAGCCCCCGACCACCTGTTCATGGGCTCATCGTCCCATGCCCCGAGCGGAACTCACCCACGGCGTCGCCAACAACGGGTGTGCCAGTGTCGCCGACGCTGAAGTCCCTGGCGTTCGTCCGTCGGCCACACGACCACATGTGGCTCGGCTTTGGCGATCCGGTCGTCGCACAGCGGACAGATGTACACCTTTGCCGCCATCGCTCCAGGCACCACCCGCACCCAGAAATCCCGCCCGGCCCAGTCCTGTCGAGTCGCGTCAGGCGATACCCCACCGAGGGGTCGGGGCGTCCCTCGCCGCTGCGCTCGCCCACGTGCCACCCCCCGATCCAACCACGGCGTCCTGGATACCGCAGCGTGGTCATGCGACCCTAACGATCGTCGGTGTCGCGCGCGGTGGATGGGAGCTGGACGGTGGATGCGAGTGGGTCGGTGAGCGGCGAGAACGTGGTGATGTACACCGATGGAGCCTGCAAGGGCAACCCGGGCCGAGGTGGGTGGGGCGTTCTGTTGGAGTGGGGGGATCACACTCGCGAGTTGTTCGGGGGCGAACCGAACACGACGAACAACCGTATGGAGCTGACCGCGGTGATCGAAGGCTTACGGGCATTGAACCGCAGTTGCCATGTCCGGATCGTGACCGACTCCGTGTACGTCAAGGACGGCGTCACGTCGTGGATGGCGAACTGGAAACGCAACGGATGGATGACCAAGGCCAAGAAGCCCGTCAAGAACCGCGACCTGTGGGAACTGCTCGACGCCGAATTAACCGCCCATCACGTCGAGTGGGAGTGGGTCAAGGGTCACGACGGTCACCCCGGCAATGAACGGGCGGATTCGCTCGCCAACGCAGGGGTGCCGTGACTCATCGGCCCGGACCGGACATCACTGGGCGTAGTCGTAGAAGCCGCGGCCGGTCTTGCGCCCGAGGAAGCCCGCTGCCACAACATCACGCAGTGATTGTGCAGGCTCGAATCCCGGATCGTTGAACTCCGCCAGCAACACCTCCTGAATGGCCAGGGAGACGTCGTTGCCCACAACGTCGAGGAGCGCGAAAGGCCCCATCGGGAAGCCTGTCCCCGCCTTGATGGCCGTGTCGATCTGCGCCTTGGACGCATAGTGGGCATCCATGAGGCGAACCGCGTCATTCAGATACGGGAACAGCAAAGCGTTCACGATGAAACCGCCGCGATCGCCGCACTCGACCCCCACCTTCTTGGTACGGGCACAGATGTCCCACGACGTCGCCACGACGTCGGCCGCGGTTTCCGTCGTGCGCACGATCTCCACCAGCTTCATGATCGTGGCCGGGTTGAAGAAGTGCAGTCCCACGACATCGCCGGGGCGTGAGGTGACCGCGGCCATTTCGATGACAGGCAGGCTCGACGTGGTCGTGGCCAGGATCGCTCCGGGCTTGCACACGCGATCCAGGTTACGAAACAGGTCGAGCTTGACCGCCAAGTCCTCGACGACCGCCTCCACGACAAGATCGACCTGGTCGAGCCCATCCACGGAGGTGACCCCGGACACCCGGGCGAGCACCGCGTCCCGGTCGTCCCCGGTCAGCCGACCCTTGTCGACCTGCTTGTCGAGCGACTTGGTCAAGGCGCCGGTCACCCGTGCCACCTTCTCGTCGCCGCGAGCCACAAAGGTGACATCGAACCCGGACTTGGCGAACACCTCGATGATTCCGGTGGCCATGGTGCCGGAGCCGATGACTCCGACCGACTGAACCGAACGCGGAGCCGCAGGGGAGGTGCCACCGCTGTCGGAGACGTCGGCCACGACCTCCGCCGATCCGGGCGCAGCATACGTGTAGAAGCCGGACCCGCTCTTTCGGCCCAACCTGCCCGCGGCGACGTACTGCTTGAGGATCGGGGCCGGGGCATGAACTCGTTCGCCCGTGATGACGTACAGCGCAGTCAGTGAGTCGCGCAGTACGTCGAGTCCGACCATGTCGGCCATGGCGATGGGACCCACCGGGTAGCCGCAGCCGAACCTCATGGCAGCATCGACATCTTCCTTGCTGGCGTAGCCGTTCTGCACCATGCCGATGGCGTGATTCAGGTACCCGAGCAGCAAGCGGGCGTTGATGAAACCGGACCGATCCGCGACGTTGATCACGGTGCGACCGGTCGCTTCGGCGAACGCGGCGACAGCGGCCACGGCCGAATCCGCGACCAGCACCGTTTCCCCGATCTCGACGAGTGCGGATCCATCGGACAGGGGCGGGGCCCATCCGACCAATCGGCTGGTGGCGCCGGTGGCCAGCGCCAGATCGGTGAGGCCGAGCGTCGACGTGGTCGTCACGATCACCGCGTCGGCGGGGGCTGCCTGCACCAGAGCCGAGATCACCGACTCTTTGACGTCACGGATTTCGGGTGCAGCTTCGATGACCAACTGGCATCCGGACAGATCGGGGAACTGGTTGTGCGCGCCGGTCACGACCTCGATGCCGGCTTCAGCGGCCATTGCGGCGAGCGCAGTGCCGACGGTTCCTTCGCCGACGATGGCGACACGGGTGATCTCTTCGGACATACCGATCCTTCTCACTGGTTCTTCTCACGGGGTGATCTTCCAGTTTCCCACCCGACTCACGGCGGCGATGGCGGGGGTTCGCCGCAGTCGGCCATCGGGTGGAACCTCGGCCGAGTCATCGCCACCGAGGAGTAGCGTCAGTAGTAACGGACGAGGGAGGAACAATGCGTACTCGCCGAACGTCAATCCTGGCTGCTGCCGCAGCCCTGTCCCTGACCGGACTCACCGCCCCATTGGCGGTCGCCCAGGCGCCCGCCGCACCCGCAGCCCCGGATGCTCCGAGCATGCAGCTCAAGTTCTTCCAAACCCCTTCGGGCAACATCCGCTGCGTGATGTACAAGTCCGGCGGCTGGGGCATGCGCTGCGACATCTACGACCACTATTGGACGGCGCCACCTCAGCCGAGTTGCACCGAGGGCGACTACGGCAGCTCAGTCGGGATGAAGCGCAAGAAGAAGGCCCGCTTCATCTGCGTGAGTGACGCGATCGATCCGGGCGTCGTCGTGCCGTACGGCTCCTCGATCACATACGGCCCGTTCATGTGCCGTAGCCGGTCCAAGGGTCTGCGCTGCTGGAACGAAGGCGGCCATGGCTGGTTCCTGTCCCGCGAGAGCTACCAGCTCTACTGAGAACCTCGAGGAGGCCTTGCGATCGGAGTTCCTTCGGGTGAGGACCGAAGGGGGCTTCGGCTGAGGGCACACGCCCAGAGTCAGGCGTCGGCAACCTTGGACGCGCGGATTTCGTGACCCGCGCTCGTGAGGCACTTGCCGGTCTTGAGGTCGAACTTCCATCCGTGGAGCATGCACTGCAAAGTGTCGTCCTCGATGTGACCGAACCTGGTGAGATCAGCCTTGAGGTGGGGGCAGCGCCGCTGCAGCACCCAGCCGTCGAGTTCGATGTCCTCGGCGTCGGGTTGCTGCTCCGCGTACCAACCCTCGACGTAGTTGACGCGCTCATCGGTCAGGGTCTTGAAGAAGGTGTAGACGAACTCGTTGTACTGGCCGATCCGTTTCGCCTGGAACCGGGCGGACAAGAACAGACTGTTCACCCAGTCCGGTTCATCGGTGGCGATCAAGTACTCGATCAGACGGCGCTGGGTCTTGAACTTGTACCGGGGCTTGTCGTCCGGCAGGGGTCGCCTGACCTTGCTGCTGACGAAGTCGAAGATAATCTCCTCGACGACTGGCGGGTCAACCCCCTCCTCGGGTGTGGCCGCGGTCAACTCGAACAGCACCGGACCACCGATGCCGTGTGACATCTGGTCGGCTTGCTCCATGATCGGCTCGACCTTGGCCTGAAGCGCCGCGAGTACGTCGATCTCGGGATGGGCCCACGAGGCTCGCTCCTCTGCCAACACGATTCGTTGCCGTTCCTTGAACGCCTCGAGGTACTGCCGCTTGTTCTCCGTGCTGAAGAACTCCCGCACATTATCGACCGGGTGGCTGACCTCGATCGTTTCGGCTGCGACGTCCGCCCGGGTCCCGGGAAGCAGGATCACTCCGTTGTCGTAGCCCTGTTCGGCCATGAAGTCCACGAACACCTGCTGATCGGGGAAGATGTTGCCCTCGTCGCCGAAGATGTCGTTCAGGCCCCACAAGTCGTCATCGAGGAAACACGGCGGTCCCGCGATCGGGAACACCCAACTGGCTTTGATGTCTTCGATGTAGCGCAGGGATCGATCCAACTGGCGTTCCCGCTTCTGCTTGCCGAACGCCGACTTGGCGGCCGGGGGCAAGTCGTAGACCATCGGGTACCAAATCGCGCCCGAGAACTGCAGCAAATGCGCGTGGACATGACCCAGGCGGGCGAACGCCGACAGTTCATGCGGGCGTGAGTCGTTCTGGTTCAGCAGGCGTACGCCGTCGGTGTCCTCGATCCAGATCGAGGAGTCGCCGAGCGGCCCGTCGGTGGGTGCCGTCATCGCCTGGATCATCACCTTGGCGCCGCCGTCGAGCTCGACGACCTCCTCGTTGGGCATCCTGCGCAGGTCGGTGAAGCCCAGATCGCGCAACTCGGTTTCCATGTCGCCGGTGGGAAAGTCCGGGTAGAGCACCACCGTGTCCTTACGAACATTCTCGGCGAGGTTCTTGGCGTCGAAGTGATCGCGATGCAGATGTGACACGTACAAGTAGTCACAGTCGCCGAGGCGACCCCAATCCAGCCCTGAGTTGTCCGGGAACGGGAACCACGATGCAAAATACGCGGGATTCACCCACGGATCGCACAGGATCGACCCCGACCTTTCGGTTTCGATGAACATGCTCGCGTGGCCGGTCCCCGTGATCCGCATGACTGGTCCTCTCCGCTCTCGGTCCGCCGCCCGGCCATCCGGTCCATCCCCGGTCCGCCCCGATCTGTCCTTCGACCGGTCAGCCCCTCGAACCCGGCCCAAACTACCCCACGCCGCCGGTGTCCTCGACAGGACCAAGGTCCCCTTCTTGCGACTCGGGGCGACTGATTCGCTGCTCCAAGTCGCGGACTGGCGGCCGACCAATAGACTCGAGGTGACCCTGGTTTTCGGACTCTCCACTGGGGCAGCAGACCGACAAGGACGGGGAGTGAGCAGCGAATCGCAAGGCAACGTCCGACTCGGCACCCGGCCCGAATCGACTCACGCGGGCACCTTCCACATCGTCGGTGTCGGATCGAGTGCGGGTGGGCTGGAGGCGCTCCAAGAACTCGTCCGCAATGTCCCGGTGGGTCTTCCTTTGGCCATCTTGGTCGCGCAACACCTGGCCCCCCAGCACAAGAGTCTTCTGGCTGAGCTTCTCGGGCGCCAGACTGCGCTCAACGTTCACGTTGCCGAGGACGGCGCAGAGCCCCGCGCCGGCACTGTCTACGTGTGTCCCCCCAACGCCGACCTCGTGATTCAAGACGGCGTCATCCGACTCCATCCGCCGGCTGATGCTCCCGGACCCCGGCCGTCCGTGGATGCCCTGCTCGCGTCACTGGCCGCCGGCTTTGGGGAACAGTCGGTCGGAGTGATCTTGTCCGGGACAGGTTCCGACGGCGCTTACGGGATGCGCGCCATCCAGGCGGCTGGAGGGCTGACCATCGCCCAGGACCCCAGCACGGCGAAGTACGCATCCATGCCCCGAGCGGCCATCGACGCGGGAATTGTGGACCGGATCGCCGCGCCTGCGGAGATCGGGGAACTCCTCACCCAACTGATCGCGGGCGACCTCGACCAACTTCCCGACGAGTCGGCTGTCCCCGAATCCCTCGTGAAGCGGATCTTGTCGTCGCTGCACTCCCAGACCGGTGTCGACTACTCCTCGTACAAGGATTCGACCATCCGACGCCAGATCGCGCGCCGGATGGCGGTGTTGCAGATCGCGGACCAGAGTGACTACCTGACGTATCTGCTGTCCGAACGAGCCGAGGCACGCGTGCTGGGCCAGAACATGCTGGTGTCCGTCACGTCTTTCTACCGGGACCCCGCCGCGTGGGACAACCTGTCCAAGGTGCTGGGCAACGATCTGACCCGCGCCGCCGAAGCCGAACCACTGCGGCTCTGGGTCCCGGGTTGTGCCACAGGTGAGGAGGCGTACACGCTGGCGATGATCGCCGCACGGGCCCTGGGCTTCCCCGCTGATCTCACGGGTCGATTGAAGGTCTTCGCCACCGACCTCGACGACACAGCACTGGAGATCGCCCGCCGCGGCATCTACCCGGCCTCGGCCGCCGATCGGCTGCCACGAGACCTACGGGATCACTACACCGAGGTTCTCGGCAGCAACATGGTGATGAAGCCACAACTGAAGGAATGTGTCGTCTTCGCCCGGCACAACCTCGCGGTCGATCCCCCGTTCCTCCGCGTCGACATCGTGTCGTGCCGCAATCTCCTGATCTATTTCGAACAGGAGTTGCAGGACTCAGTGCTGCGCACTTTGCACTTCTCTCTCAAGCCGGGTGGTCTGCTGCAACTCGGCACGTCCGAGGGGGTCGGGTACCTCAGCGATGAGTTCCCCGCCGTCAATCCCAAGCAACGCCTGTATCGCCGGGGCCGAACTCCCGTGGATCCCCCACGACTCAGCGGATTGTCCACACCGCGCCCCAGATCCCAGGTGCCCCTCAACCACTCGGCACGCAGCGACGAGAACCAAGTACTGCGCGACTCCCTGCTTCGAGCGCTCGCACCGCCGTCGCTCGTCGTCAACGAGAACGGCAACCTCGTTCAGGTACTCGGGGACGTGTCGCGTTACTGCCAGTTCCCCGAAGGCGACATCGATATGTCGGTGACCTCTCTCGTGCGGCGAGGACTACTCCCCGAAGTGCGCAGGCTCATGGCACAGGTCCGGGCGTCCGGCGTGTCCACCCACGGTGTCCCCATCAAGTTCGACGACGGTGGTCCTGACGTCCAGGTGGTCGTGCGACCCGCCGCCAGCAGCCTCGGTGCGTTCCTCCTGGTCAGTTTCACCGACGCCGCGGAACCCGATGATTCGGCGGCGTCGCTCACGCCGGGATCGGGCGCCGACCCTGTGGGCCTTCAGGCTGAACTGGACAGCACCCGCGAGGCATTGCAGTCCACGATCGAGGAACTGGAGACCTCGAACGAAGAGCTGCAGGCGATGAACGAGGAGATGATGGCCTCGACAGAGGAACTCCAGGCGTCCAACGAGGAACTGGAGACCATCAACGAGGAGCTGCAGGCGTCCAACGAGGAACTCGGGACCCTGAACGAGGAACTGCAGGTCCGGACCCGTGAGTTGGCTGACGCCAACCTCGACTTGCGCAACATCCAAGAGGCCATCAGCCAGGCCCTGATCCTGGTCGACAAGGACGCCTGCGTCACCCGCTACTCACCGCTGGCGGTCCGCCTGTTCGCTCTCATCGAAGACGACATCGGGACCCGACTCGATCACATCGGGACGACGGTTCCCCTGCCCCAACTGCGTGACACGTTGCGTCACGTCATCACCGCGGGCACTACCGAGATCATCACCGCCAGCGGCGAGGACACCGACTACCAGATCGTGATCTCCGCCTGGCGCAACGAATCCGGTGAGATCGGTGGGGCGGTCCTGTCGATCAACGACATCACCAGCACCCGAGCGAGCCGTCGGGCTGCGGAGCAGACCGATGATGACTTGGTGCTGATCTCGAGCCAGTTGGGGGTGGCGGCATGGACCCGACGTCGGGGGGATGGCGCGCTGGTCTCGATCGGCTCCGAAGCCGCCAATCTCCTGGGGGTGCCTCCCGCGGAACTGGTGAAGGACCCCCAGTCATGGGTGCGCAATGTACTCGCCGAGGACCTCGACACGGCGCGCCGATGCGCAGATCCGGACCGCCCGATCAGGTTGCAGTACCGCACGCTGTTCAACGGGCAGATGCGAACGATCGTCGACATCCTCCACGACAGCCCTGGTGATGTCACGGCGGAACTCGTGGGGACGATCAGGGATGTCACCGAGGCCGCCCGGATGCTGCGCCACTCCACTGACTCGGACGCCATGGTCACCGCCACGTTCGCCATTCCGGGCCAACTGACGGTGTTCGTCGATCGCACGGGCGAGGTTCTGCGCACCGGTGCCGAGTGCGAGGAGTATCTCGGGGTACCGCCTGAACTGCTCGTCGGGCGCCGTCTGACGGAACTGTGTGTGAGCAGCGATCGATCAGCGCTGTCACGGTGGTTGGCGGGGCTCACCGAGAAGTCGGAAGACAGCATCGAGATCGGAAGCGTCGACCGCGACGGCCGGATTCGGAAGTTGGCGCTGCACGGGGCGCCAGTGGCGCTGTCCCATGGCACCGAGTTGCTCGTGACGATGCGCAACGTCACCGCCGAACGAGCCGAACGCGAGGTGCTACGTCGCCGCAACAGCGTCGACAACCTGACGGGGCTGACGAGTCGGTCGACATTCACCACTCTCCTCAACTCCAAGGTCAACCAGGCGAAACGTGACAGTACCGGGCTGGCGCTCCTGTGGCTCGACCTCGACGGATTCAAGGACATCAACGATCGTTATGGCCATGCAGCCGGTGACGAGGCTCTCGCGGAGGTGTCGGCCCGACTTCGCAATGCGGTACGCGGCTTCGACACCTTGGCACGGGTAGGAGGCGACGAGTTCTGCCTCTTGGTCGATGATGTCCGGCAACTGGATCAGCTCGACTTCGTCGCCGAACGACTCCTGCACTCCTTGCGCAGCCCGCTGGACGTCGGTTCCGCCACATGCCACGTCACGGGCTCGATCGGTATCGCGCTATACCCGAGTGACGCAGCGAATGTCGAGGATCTGCTCCTGGCCGCGGACACCGCGATGTACGCCGCCAAGGCCGAAGGCGGCGATCGATTCAAGTTCCATCTTGTGGGGATGCAGGCACAGACGGAGGAACGGGCCCGCCAACGTCACGACCTCGCCGAAGCGATCCGCTCGGAGGCGTTCACGA
Organism: Candidatus Nanopelagicales bacterium; assembly: GCA_037045355.1. Lineage (NCBI taxonomy): Bacteria > Bacillati > Actinomycetota > Actinomycetes > Candidatus Nanopelagicales > Candidatus Nanopelagicales bacterium. The sequence continues at coordinate 39,677 of JBAOHO010000016.1, forward strand.
TGCGCTACCAGCCGATCCTCGACCTTGCCGACAATCGTCTCTTCGCCGCCGAGGCTCTGGTGCGGCGCCGTTTGAGCGATGGGCAACTGCAGGAAGCTGGAGCGTTCATCGAGACCGCTGAGCACAGTGGACAGATCCGGCAGCTCGGCAGACTCGTTCTCAAACTCGTGGGGAACGACCTGGTCGGCTTCGACCGACCGCCTGCGCCTTTGGCCGTGAACATGTCACCCGCGGAACTGAACGACCCTTCGCTTCCCACTTTCCTGCGGCAGACCGAGTTGCTGGGCCTTGTGCCAGATCTCATCATCGAGGTCACCGAGCATCTGCTATTGGAACCCCGCAGCGTCGGCATGCAGACACTCGGTCTCCTGCGCAGCATGGGTGCGCGAATCTGGCTGGACGACTATGGCACCGGATTCTCGAATATGAGTTCGCTGGGCCAACTCGAACCCGAGGTCTTGAAGATCGACAGGTCCTTCATCTCGCAGGCCGCGGGTGGCGATTCCCGCGGTCTAGCCTTCCTCGAGTCAGCGCGTGCTCTCGGCGAGTCACTAGGGTGCCGCGTGCTGGCAGAGGGCGTCGAGGACGAGCGACACCTCGAGGTTGTGCTCGACTCCGGGATCAACCTGATCCAGGGATACCTGATCGGCCGGCCCATGCCTCCCTCTGCCCTGACAGGGTGGACATCACCACTGCCGTCGACCCTCGCAGCCACTCAGGACGCGTGATGGGGCACGTCCCCCGCCTTGTTCCCCGCTCTGTGTTCGCCGACTACATGTCGGCACTGCGCGCGGGTGACTCGCGGCGCGCTATCCGTGCGGTGCTCTCGCTGAATGACCTCGGATTCTCCGTCGACGAGGTCATCGCGGATCTCATCGCGCCGGCTCAGGAGGACATCGGGACCGGCTGGCAAACGGCTGCGGTGTCCATCGCCGAGGAGCACCAGGCCACCGCGATCGCCGAATCCGCTCTGGCTGCCCTGCTATCCGCGCAGGTTCCCGAGTCGGTCCAAACCGTAGGCAAAGTGGTCTTGTGCGGAGCCGAGAACGAGTGGCACTCCATCGCCACCCGCATGGTTGCGGTCACCTGGAGTCATCTCGGCTGGGATGTGCGCTTGATCATCCCGTCGGCGCCCGCTCAGGATGTCGCTGAACTACTGGGCGGCTCCGATGCCTTCCTGGCGGGAGTGTCGTGCGCCATGTCCGCCAACCTGTTCGGCGCCTGGCGCATGATCTCGGCACTGCGAGCTCAGGGCTGCTGGGTGGTGGTGGGAGGTCGCGGTTTCGCCGGCCCCACATCGTCGATCGCACGCGCACTGGGCGCGGATTCACACTGCGCGGATGCTCAGATTGCCGACGAGCGCCTGCGTCAGCTCCTTGCCCACGGCTCACCCGGCAAGCGGCCGGCGGCAACTCCGAGCGGTGATGCCGCCGAGGCCAGCGCGCTCAGTGCTTCATCGACTCGTTTCGTCGCTGACTGCGTGGACCTCGGCGATGCCCTCCGCCCAGGGCTGTTGGCGAGCGATCTCAGCAGGGCTCAGGCCCGTGACGATATCGCTCTGCTGGTCCGCGCACTCGTCTCCACAGTGCTTCTGGACCAACAATCCATCCTCGCTGACCACCTCGCGTGGTATCGCCTGTTGCTCGGCAGTTCCGGCAACGACCCGGATGTGGCCGAACTGTGGGTCGATGTCATGCGGCGTCGCTGCCCCAGCGTCTTCCCCGCCGCGAGCGCCCACTTGGCCGCGATCCCGACGTAGTCTGTCCCCACCACCAGTCGCCGGAGGAGTTCCACCATGCCCAGCACACAGCAGACCTTCGAATCCCGCTCTCCGGCCGACGGCCGCGTGGTCGCCACGTTCCCCGTCATGGACGCGGATGCGGTGGCGGAAACTGTCGACCGGGCCCGGATCGCAGCGCATTGGTGGGGGGGATTGTCGTTCGCAGAACGGCGCCGCTACCTGATGCGCTTCAAGGGCATCATGGCGCGCCGGGCCGACGAGTTGGCGGAACTGGTGCACCAAGAGAACGGCAAGCCGACCGACGACGCGCTGCTCGAGATCCTGTTGTCGATCGAGCACATCAACTGGGCTGCCAAGAACGCCGAGCGTGTCCTGCGACAGCGCCGAGTCCGCACCGGACTGTTGTCGGCCAACCAGGATGCCCGTCTGAGTTATCAGCCCTTGGGCGTCGTCGGAATCATCGGCCCATGGAACTACCCCGTGTTCACTCCCATGGGGTCGATCGTCTACGCACTGGCGGCGGGCAACGCGATTGTCTACAAGCCCTCGGAGCACACCCCGGCGGTCGGCAAGTGGGTGGTCGATGCGCTCGCCGAGGCAATCCCGGAACAGCCGGTGGCGCAGTTGATCACCGGCGCCGGCGAGACTGGCGCCTACCTGTGTCGCAGCGGTGTCGACAAGATCGCGTTCACCGGTTCCGGTGCGACTGGGCGCAAGGTGTTCCGCGAGTGCGCCGAGACGCTCACGCCCGTCAGCCTGGAACTGGGCGGCAAGGATGCCGTACTTGTCGACGCCAGCGCAGATCTCGACCGTGCCGCGGACGCCGTCACGTTCGGCGCGTACCACAACGCCGGTCAGACCTGTGCCGGCGTCGAGCGCGTGTATGTGCACGAGGCCGTGTACCACGAGTTCGTCGATCGGGTGGCGAGCCGGGTCCGGGCACTGACTCCCGGCACCAGTCGGACATCCACCTACGGCCCCATGACCATGGCCAAGCAGATCGACGTCGTACGGCGCCACGTACTGGACGCGATGGCCCGCGGTGGCGAGGCCGTGGTCGGTGGGCCCGAGTCCATCGGAGATGCCGTGATCGGGCCTGTGCTGCTCACCAACGTCCCCGAGGACTCGTCAGCGGTCACCGAAGAGACTTTCGGCCCAGTCATCGTGGTCAACCCCGTTCGTGATCTCAACGAGGGAGTGGATCGATCCAACGCGTCCTCCTACGGGCTCAGCGCCGCGATCTTCGGCAAGGACCGCCGTGCGATGGAGGAGGCCGCCCAGCGACTTCGGACCGGTTCGGTCACCATGAATGCCTGGGTGATCAATGCCGGGGTTCCCGCACTGCCCTGGGGGGTAACGGGGAGTCGGGCTTCGGCCGGATCCACGGTGACGAGGGACTGCGCGAGTTCGCGCGGACCAAGTCGACGACCCGGGAGCGGTTCCCGCTTCCGGTAGCGCTCACTTTGACGAACTTCCAGCGCCACCCCCAGGCTGCGGACCTGGTGCGCCGGACGTTCAAGCTCGTGCACGGCCGGTTGTAGGGATGCGGCTGCTCATCGCCGACTGCTCGGTCGACTACGCCGGTCGGCTGGCCGCGCATCTGCCGCCGGCCACACGTCTGATCATGCTCAAGGGCGATGGGTCTGTGCTGATTCACAGCGACGGAGGCTCCTACAAGCCGCTGAACTGGATGACGGCGCCGTGCACGATCAACGAGCCACCGGGGGGCAACGGCGCATGGGTCGTGACCAACAAGAAGGGCGACGAGAAGTTGGTCATCACGGTCACAAAGCTGCACCACGATTCATCCCACGACCTGGGCATCGACCCGGGGCTGGTCAAGGATGGCGTCGAGGCCCACTTGCAGACCCTGCTCGCCGGGCAACTCGCCCCCCTCGGCGAGGGCTACTCACTGATCCGCCGTGAGTTCGCCACCGCGATCGGACCGGTGGACCTGCTCTGCCGCGATGCCTCAGGAAGAACGGTGGCCGTGGAGATCAAGCGACGTGGCGAGATCGACGGAGTGGAACAACTGACCCGCTATCTCGACCTGCTCAACCGGGACCCACTACTGGCGCCCGTAAGCGGCGTGTTCGCCGCCCAGGAGATCAAGCCACAAGCCCGCACACTGGCACAGGACCGCGGAATCAGGTGTGTCGTGCTCGACTACGACGCGATGCGCGGCATCGACGACGGCATGAAACTGTTCTGAAAGCCGACTGCCGCGGTGACTCCGACCGCCTCGGTGACTCCGACCGCCGCGGTGACCCCGACCGCCTCAGTGACGTAGCGCGCTGCAGTCGAGGCCGGGCAATTCAAGGGCTGCTGCCCAGGGGCCGAGATTGGGCAGGGCCGGGATCGCTTCGAAGGCCCGCGCACGTTGAGCAGGTTGACCGCCGACGAGCCCGGAGCCGGAGAGGGCCGCGATATCGGCCCGGGACACGAGGGAGTCAACTCCGAGATCGAAGTGGACTGGCTGGTGGATGGGGACTGACATTCGGATACCTCCGCTGGGGGACGTTGACCACTTTGTGCGAGTCCGCGGACGATGTCACGGCCTACCCGCGAGTAACGTGGCACCTACTGGCTGGTAACGACGATCGGACTATGCGGAATCCGTGGAAACCCCTCCGGTCGGACTACTCGACTGAACACCAATCCAGGTCAGTCGTCCGCAGCGGGGCGAACCCGAGCCCGCTTGACCTCCCCGCGACGGCGCTTCGTGGCCAGGCGTCGCTCGACCGACCCGCGGCTCGGCCGGGTTCGACGCCGGGGACGGCGCGGCGGCGCGAGTGCCTGTGCCACGACATCGGCCAGTCGCCTGCGCGCGGTGCGCCGGTTCTGCCATTGGCTGCGGTGTTCTGCCGCCGTGACCGTGACGACACCGTCAACGAGTCGCTCTGACAGTCGGGCGCGAACCCGGTGGCGCAAGGCCTCGGGGATCGCCCGAGTGCCGTCGGGGGCCCAGGACAAGTGAACGCGGGAGTCCGTAGTGTTGACTGACTGGCCTCCGGGCCCCGATGAGCGGCTGAACTGCCACTGCAGTTCGGCGGCAGGGATGGTGACAGTCCGGGAGACGCGCAGATCCCCGGCGACGTCCTCCATATCAGGCTGCTTGTGGGTCCAGTCCGTGGGCGGTCCGGATCGTGGCAACCACCTGCTGCATGATCGCGGTGGCGTCGTAGTCCTTGGGAGTGAAGACCGCAGCGACTCCGGCGGAGCGCAAGGTGTCCGCGTCGGCATCGGGGATGATTCCCCCCACGACGACGGGAACGTCGTCGAGACCTGCCTCCGCGAGACCTCGGACCACATCGGGCACCAGTTCCATGTGTGATCCGGACAGGATCGACAGCCCGACGACGTGGACGTCCTCCGCCACCGCGGCTGCCACGATCTGAGCCGGGGTCAGACGGATGCCTTGGTAGATGACCTCGAACCCTGCGTCCCGAGCGCGGACAGCGATCTGTTCGGCACCGTTGCTGTGCCCGTCCAGTCCGGGCTTGCCGACGAGCATCCGCAGTCTGCCGCCCAGTTCCTCGCCTGTGGTTCGGACGCTGTGGCGGACCGCTGTGAGTGCCTGCCCGGCCTCGGCCACTCCCACCACCCCGCTGACCCCCGTGGGAGCCCGGTACTCGCCGAAGACCTCGCGCAGCGCACCTGCCCACTCCCCTGTGGTGACTCCCACGCGAGCACAGGCCAGCGTCGCCGCCATCAAATTTTGGTCGGTGCCGGCCACCTGCTGCAACTCCTCCAGCGCTGCCGAAACGGCCTCCTGGTCTCGCTGCGCGCGCCACTGTCGAATGGCGGCCACAGCCGCACTCTCGACCTCAGCATCGACGGTCTGGATCGCCGAGTCGAGGTCGGTGAGCAGCGGATTCTCCTCAGTGGTGTCGAACCGGTTCACTCCGACGACGATGTCGTCTCCAGCCTCGATCCGGGCTCTACGGGCCGCGTGCGAGGCGACCAGTTGCTGTTTCATGTAGCCGGATTCGACGGCGGCGACGGCTCCACCCATCGCCTGGACCCGCTCGATCTCCTCGCGGGCGGCTGTGACCAACTCGGCCACCTTGCCCTCGATGACCGCACTGCCGCTGAAGATGTCGTCGTACTCCAGCAAGTCCGACTCGAAGGCCAGCACCTGCTGGATGCGCAGACTCCATTGCTGATCCCACGGTCGAGGCAGCCCCAGCGCCTCGTTCCAGGCGGGTAGTTGGACTGCCCGGGCACGAGCATCCTTGCTCAAGGTCACGGCCAACATCTCGAGGACGATCCGCTGGATGTTGTTTTCGGGCTGCGCCTCCGTCAGGCCCAGGGAGTTGACCTGAACCCCGTAGCGGAAGCGTCGCTGCTTGGCATCGGTCACGCCGTAGCGTTCGGCGGTGATCTCATCCCACAACTGCACGAATGCGCGCATCTTGCACATCTCCTCGACGAAGCGCACGCCCGCATTGACGAAGAAGGAGATCCGGGCCACCACTTTGCCGAACTCGGCTTCGGGAACCTGGCCCGAGTCACGGACAGAGTCCAGGACAGCGATCGCGGTGGTCATGGCGTAGGCGATCTCCTGCACCGGGGTCGCCCCCGCTTCCTGCAGGTGGTAACTGCAGATATTGATCGGATTCCACTTGGGGATGTTGTTGACGGTGTACGAGATCATGTCGGTGATCAGCCGCAGGCTGGGCCCGGGCGGGAACACGTAGGTGCCGCGCGACAGATACTCCTTGATGATGTCGTTCTGGGTCGTGCCCTGCAGGACCGCAGGATCGGCCCCTTGCTCCTCCGCCACTGCCTGGTACAAGGCCAACAGCCACATGGCGGTTGCGTTGATGGTCATGGACGTGTTCATCTCGCCGAGCGGGATGTCCGTGAAGAGCGCCCTCATGTCACCGATGTGGGACACCGGGACTCCGACCTTGCCGACCTCGCCACGCGCCAACTCGCTGTCGGGGTCGTAGCCCGTCTGGGTGGGCAAGTCGAAGGCAACAGACAGACCGGTCTGCCCCTTGGCCAGATTGCGCCGGTACAACTCGTTGGACTCCTTGGCCGATGAGTGCCCCGCGTAGGTGCGCATCATCCAGGGCTTGTCCTTGGCTCGAGCCGCTTCGTTCACAACTGCCTCCCGTGGCCGAATCACCCCAGAATATCGGCCAGAGGCGGCTGGTGATCCCGCCAGGCGGCCGTCGGCGCCGGAGTGGACGACCTGGGACCCGTGGGCGTACGCCGCAGTCGGCGCGATGCCAGGTGAATGCCGTACGACTGAGTGGGATGCCGAACGACCGAGCGCGATGCCGAGCGAATAGTGCGACGATGCACGGGAAGGCGATGCTGCCGGTTCTTGTTCGCGAATCGACCCTTGTTCGCGAATCGACCCTTGTTCGCGAATCGACAGCGACGACACACTCGCCCGGGGCGCAGACTGCCCCGGGAATCTGCGCGGAGGTGACCGATGGCGCTACTGGCTGGCATCGAATCAGGCGGAACCAAGACGGTCTGCGCCGTCGCTACCGATCCGAGCACCATCATGGCTCGGGTGCGGGTACCGACCTCCGCGGACCCACGAGAGACTCTGGCAGCGGTTGCCGACTTCATCGCCACCCAGTCGGCTGAGCGAGGACCGCTCGCTGCGGTCGGTATAGGGAGCTTCGGACCCTGCGACCCCGATCCCACCAGCGCCACGTACGGATACGTCACGTCGACCCCCAAACCGGGCTGGCAGAACACCAACGTGATCGGCATCCTCGCCGCCCTGCTGCACGACCGAGGCATGGGAGGCGTGCCATTCGGTTTCGATACCGACGTCAATGCCGCGGCCCTGGGTGAGCAGCGCTTCGGCGCCGCGCAGGGGTTATCGAGTGTCGTGTACGTGACAGTCGGCACAGGCATCGGCGGTGGTGCGATGGTTGACGGCCGACTGCTGCACGGTCTGGTCCATCCGGAGATGGGTCACATCCGGATCCCCCGTCCGGCGTCAGAAGTAGAGAGTTTCGCCGGCGTTTGCCCCTATCACGGGGACTGCTGGGAGGGTGTCGCTGCGGGTCCGGCGATCTCTGCGCGCTGGGGTGCGCCGGGCGAGACCCTTGCCCCCGATCACCCGGCGTGGGAACTGGAAGCCGCCTACATCGCGGTCGGGCTGCACGCATTGGTGTGTGTGCTCTCGCCGGAGCGTGTCATCCTCGGCGGCGGTGTGGGTTCCTCGCCAACGCTGCAGGATCGTGTGCGGCCATTGTTGGTGGAATCCCTGGCCGGATACCTTTCCAGCCCGACGATCGTCGAGCACATCGACTCCTACGTGGTGCCACCCGGGCTAGGTGACAACGCGGGTGTCGTGGGAGCTCTCGCGCTGGCACAGGACGCGGTCGTCGCAGGTGTTCAGGCGGGGTAGTCGTAGAACCCTTTGCCGGTCTTGCGTCCGAGGTCTCCCGCCACAACCATCCGCTGCAGCAGTTCCGGCGGAGCGAACTTCTCGTCCTGCGTGTCGATGTAGATGTTGGTCGACGCGTTGGTCAAAATATCGATCCCCGTGAGGTCGGCCGTCTGAAGCGGCCCCATCGCATGACCGAAGCCGAGTCGGCAGGCCACGTCGACGTCCTCGGCGGTGGCGACCCCGCTTTCGACCAGACGGGCCGCCTCCATGGCCAAGGCCGAGATCAGCCGAGTGGTCACGAAACCGGCCACATCGCGGTTCACCACCACGCAGGTCTTGCCGACGCTCTCGGCGAAGGCACGGGCGCGTTCCAGGGTCTCGTCACTTGTCTTGTAGCCGCGCACGAGTTCACACAACTGCATCATGGGCACCGGCGAGAAGAAGTGCGTACCCACGACGCTCTCGGGTCGCCCGGTGGCGGCGGCGATGCGAGTGATGGGAATGGCCGATGTGTTGGTTGCCAGAACGCAGTCAGCAGGCGCCAACTTGTCGATCGACGCGAACAGCTCGGTCTTGACGTCCAGATTCTCGAAGACCGCCTCCACCACGATGTCGCAGCCCGCGACCGCTTCCTCCAGCGAAGTGGTGGTGTGGATCCGGGCCAATGCAGCCTCAGCATCCGACTGACTCAGGTTCCCCTTGGACACGAATCGCGTGAGCGACTTCTCGATCCCCGCAACGCCGCGCTGTAGGGACGCATCGTCGATATCTCGGATCACCACATCATGACCGGCAACGGCCGATACCTGCGCGATTCCGGAACCCATCAAACCAGCTCCGACCACGGCAACTTTGCTCACGGGGACCTCCTGCTCGCCGAATCCCCACTCGCGGGGCGACTCTTCGTGTCTTCGTGACATCAGCCTAGTAGGACGTCCTTGAACACCTGCCTCTCGGTCGGAAGGACCTCTCGGTGGGGCCCAACCTCGGGTGGGGCCCCACGCTCGGATCGGTTGGGCTGCGGATGATGAGTGTCCTGGCCGGTCCAAGTGGAAGGCGCACCGCAGAGCCCGCTTCCGGTCGGCAGCGAATCAACTGGCTCCGGACGGCGAGTCACAGCTGGTGACCTGCGAGCGGTTAGTACCGGTGCAGACCTCGAAGTAGGTGGGACTCGATCCCCCCGCTTGGACCGCGGCATGGGATCTGCCTTTGCGCCCGAAGACAACCGACTCCGAGCCGGTGCTGCGAGGGCCGGTGACCCGGTACCCGGCCGCGGTCAGCTTTCCCGCGTAGTACTGGGCAACCTCGGCGGGCAAGGCGGACGTGCGGTACCGCGCGTACTTCACACCGGGCCCTTTGGCGGCTTGAATCTTCTTCGCACCGGCGAACGCCGGTATGCCCTGAGGTGCCGCGAGTGCGGAACCTCCGGTCATCACAGGAAGTGTGGCGACAGCGAGTGCCAGAGCGGACGCCTTCCAATACGTCCCGCGTAGTCGCGGTTCGACCTGGTCCATGTTGGTCACCTTTCGATCGGAGCAGCGCCGGGCGCGCCGCCTGCTCTCGACCGTCGCATGGCGAGGCCTGCGGACCGAATGATCTGGGATCGCTTATCCACCACTTGTCGATGATTTGACCATCGCGTCAGACTTCCAGACTCCTCGGACTTCCGCCGGGCCGCCCGACTGTCGCTCCCGAATCGTTGGGGCCGGATCCCGCTCGGTGCCCGGCGAGTTCAGAGCGACGCGGCCAGGGGCAGGGGAACCCGTTCGATGTCGGCCCCCAGAGACTGCAGATCGGTGACGAAGGAGTCGTAGCCGCGATCGATGTGGTGCACCTCGGTCACGAGCGTCTCACCGTTGGCGACCAAGCCCGCGAGTACGAGACTGGCCCCCGCCCGAATGTCGGTCGCCACGACAGGGGCTCCCGAGAGCCGCTCTCGGCCACGGACCAATGCGTGATGACCCTCGATGCGCACATCGGCACCCAGTCGGACAAGTTCGTTGACGAACTTGAACCGGCTCTCGAAGAGGTTCTCCGTCACCATGGCCACACCCTGGGACACGGCATTCAAAGTGATGAATTGCGGCTGGAGATCGGTGGGGAACCCGGGATACGGCAATGTGACGATATCCACCGCGGTCGCCCGATCTTCCATCCGAACGCGGAACATGTCCGAAGCCGTGGTGACGTCGGCTCCAGCGGATGTCAGCTTGTCCAAGGCGATCTCGAGGTGGTGGTAATCGGCGCCGTGGACGGTGACATCACCGCCCGCGATGGCCGCGGCGGCAGCCCATGTACCTGCCACAATCCGATCAGGGACAGTCGCGTGGGTGGTCGGATGCAGCGCATCGACGCCGTCGATGACCAAGGTGGAGGTACCGACCCCACCGATCCGCGCACCCATTCCCGCGAGCATCTCGCAGATGTCGACGATCTCCGGCTCGCGGGCTGCGTTGTCGATGACGGTGGTGCCGTCAGCCGTCACCGAGGCCATCAGCAGGGTCTCAGTGGCACCGACGCTGGGGAAGTCGAGCCAGATGGACGCCGCCCGCAGCCGTTCGGGTGCGGATGCGAGCAGGTAGCCATGCTCGCTCGTCACTTTGACGCCCATCCGCTCCAGCCCCGCCATGTGCATGTCGAGCCCTCGCGACCCGATGGCATCGCCACCGGGCAGCGCAATGTCCGCCACTCCCAGTCGGGCGATCAGGGGCCCGAGCACTGAGATGGACGCTCGCATCTGCCGCACCAGGTCGTAGTCGGCGCGCTGCTCCAACTCGGCCGGAACATCGATGATGAGCTGGCGCTGTTCGGAGTCGAAGTCGACGGTCGCTCCGAGTCGGGAGATCAACTGCCCCATGATGGTGACATCCATGATGTCGGGCACATTGGTGATAGTCGTCCGCCCCTCGGCGAGCAGCGCCACCGCCATCAGTTTCAGGACGGAGTTCTTCGCACCCCGCACGGACACTTCGCCGGTCAGGTGATGACCGCCACTAATCCGGAATGCACCCACGCAGGCATGCTAGGCCCTGCTGGCCGACCATCACGCATCAGTGATTCGGCGCGCCCCGACATCCGATCCCAAACCGCGACATTTCCGAAAACACCAAGAGTTGCCGCCAGTCGTGACCTGCCTCCCACACCGTGGCCAGGCGTGGCCCTCACCACCACAGGGCACCCTCCCGCCACTGTGCGACGTGGGCTTGACGAACATGCGCTGAGCCGTCGGGGTCGCGGGATGAGGGAGTCAGGATCGTAGGATGAGGGATGGTCAATCTCACCAAGATCTACACGCGCACGGGCGATCATGGGACCACGGCGCTGGGCGACTTCAGCCGGACCGGCAAGAACGACTCCCGATTGATCGCCTACGCCGACGTCGACGAACTCAACGCTGCACTCGGGGTGTTCGCGGCGCTGGGTTCCCCGGACGCCACCATGGCAGCCGTCGTGCGCCGGATCCAAAACGAGTTGTTCGATGTCGGTGCCGATCTCTGCAGCCCCATCGGTCCCGATGACTCCCGCCTTCGCATCAACCAGTCCTACGTGGATCGCCTCGAGACTGACTGTGACACGTTCAACGCGCCGCTGGAGCCGCTTCGTTCGTTCGTACTGCCGGGAGGCACGCCCGCCGCGGCACTCCTCCATGTCGCCCGCACCGTTGCCCGCCGAGCCGAACGGTCTGCCTGGCAAGCTCTTGGCGAATTCGGCGACACCATGAATCCTCTGACTGCGACCTATCTGAACCGCCTGTCTGACCTGCTGTTCATCCTCGCCCGGGCTGCCAACAACGGCGACGACGTGTTGTGGGAGCCCGGCGCCACAAACTGAATCCCGCGCTCGACTTGCCGCATCACCCCTCAGTGAGGTTCGGTGGGATCATGGCAGACATTCTCATGACCGGGTTCCCGGGATTCCTGGGTTCCGCCCTACTCCCCCTCATCCTCGAACGCCGCGCAGGCGACGGGGCAGTGTGCCTCGTGCAAGAGCACTTTCGGGATCAGGCCCAGGAAAGGCTGGATGCTCTCACCGAGGAGCATCCGGTCTTGGAGGACCGGGTCGAACTTGTCGTGGGTGACATCACCGAACCGGGGTTGGGCCTCGATCCGGACAGAGTGACGGACTTCGTCGAGGTGTTCCACCTGGCAGCCGTGTACGACCTCGCAGTCGCCGAGGATCTGGCCCATCGGGTCAACGTCGAGGGCACGAACAATGTGATCGCACTGTGCCGGGAGATGCCGGGCCTGCGCCGCCTGCAGTACGTGAGCACGTGCTACGTGAGTGGCTCGCACCATGGGGTCTACACCGAGGATGACCTCGACACCGGGCAGTCTTTCCAGAACCACTACGAGCAGACCAAGTTCGAAGCGGAGATGCTGGTGCGCGATGCCATGAATGACGGCATGCCCGCGACCATCTACCGACCGGGCATCGTCGTCGGCGACTCAGTGACCGGCGAGACCCAGAAGTACGACGGCCCCTATTTCGTCATCCAATTCCTGATGATGCAGCCCCCGGGACATGCGCTCGTCCCCCGGGTCGCCGATCCGGACAAGATCCAGATGAGTATCGTTCCGCGCGACTTCGTGGTGTCCGCGATCGACGCGCTCAGCGTCATGCCAGAGGCCGTCGGCAAGACATATGCGCTCACCGATCCCCAGGCCCCGACCGTTCGCCGGATGGTCGACGAGTTCTGCCGGCTCCTGGACCGGGATCCCCACTGGGTGCGTGTTCCGCTCCGGCTGTCGCGCACCGTGGTGGGAATGCCATTCGTGGAACAGTTGCTGGGATTCCCCGAGGAGGCACTCGCCTACTTCGCGCACCCCACCATCTACGACACCACTCACGCCACAACGGACTTGGAGACCGTCGGGCTGAGATGCCCGGCGTTCCTGGACTACGCGCCCAACATGATCGACTTCGTGCGCGCGCACCCGGACGTGTCATCCCAAGCGATGGTGTAACGCCGGATCTAAGAGCACGGGCCAAGAGCCCCGGCGCCAGCGGCCCGGATCAATGCGACAGGCCGCCGGCCTGACCGCGCAAGGCAACGTCGATGCGGGTCTCGGCCCTCTTGAGCGCGGCGATCTCGTCCGGATCGTCGGCACCGGCGGCTTCCGCCCGGGCTTTGGCCGCCTTGGCGCGCTCAACGTCGATCTCCTCGGCCAGTTCGGCGGTCTCGGCGAGGATCTTGATGGTGTCGCTGTCCAGTGAGAAGAAACCCCCATGGACCGCGTAGAGCTGCTCCCCGTCGTCGGGCAACTCGACCCGTACGGCACTGTCGGCCAGCAGGGCGAGCACCGGTTCGTGCCCCGGCAGGATACCCATCGTGCCCTCGACGGTCTTGAGCACGACGGACTTCGCCGTGCCCTGCCACACCAAGCGGCCCACCGAGACGATCTCGACGTTGAGCTCGCCCATGATCAGGACTTCTTCAGTTCGGCGGCCTTGCGCTCGACGTCCTCGATGCCGCCGCACATGAAGAACGCCTGCTCGGGGATGTGGTCGTAGTCGCCGTCGCACAGGGCCTTGAACGACGCGATGGTCTCGGTGACCGGGACGAAGGATCCGGGCTGTCCGGTGAACGCTTCGGCGACGAACATGTTCTGGGAGAGGAACCGCTGGATCCGCCGGGCCCGGTTGACCAGGATCTTGTCCTCTTCCGACAACTCATCGATACCCAGAATGGCAATGATGTCCTGCAGGTCCTTGTAACGCTGCAGGATCTCCTGAACGCGGGCCGCAACGGCATAGTGCTCATCCCCGATGTACCGCGCATCCAGGATGCGGGAGCTTGAGTCGAGCGGATCCACCGCGGGGTAGATGCCGAGCTCGGAAATCGGCCGCGACAGCACGGTGGTGGCGTCGAGGTGGGCGAACGTGGTCGCCGGGGCGGGGTCGGTCAAGTCGTCCGCCGGGACATAGATGGCCTGCAGTGACGTGATCGAGTGTCCCCGAGTCGAGGTGATTCGCTCCTGCAACTGACCCATCTCGTCGGCGAGCGTCGGCTGATAGCCGACGGCCGACGGCATCCGGCCGAGCAGGGTGGACACCTCGGACCCCGCCTGGGTGAAGCGGAAGATGTTGTCGATGAACAGCAGCACGTCCTGCTTCTGGACGTCGCGGAAGTATTCGGCCATGGTCAACGCCGACAGCGCGACCCGCAGACGCGTACCGGGCGGTTCGTCCATCTGACCGAAGACGAGAGCGGTCTTGGAGATCACTCCGGACTCTGTCATCTCGAGGAACAGGTCGTTACCCTCGCGAGTGCGTTCGCCGACCCCTGCGAACACCGAGACACCACCGAAGTTCTCGGCGACGCGGTAGATCATTTCCTGGATCAGGACCGTCTTGCCGACACCGGCGCCGCCGAACAGTCCGATCTTGCCGCCCTTGACGTACGGCGTGAGCAGATCGATGACCTTGATGCCAGTCTCGAACACCTCGGTCTTGGCCTCGAGCTGGTCGAACGGAGGCGCCTGGCGGTGGATCCCCCAGCGGTCCTTGATGTCGAGTGAAGAGGCCGGCACGTCGAGAGGGACTCCCAACGCATTCCACACGTGCCCCTTGGTCACGTCCCCGACGGGGACGGTGATCGGTCCGCCGGTATCGCGGACCTCCGAGCCACGGACCAGACCGTCGGTGGGCTGCATCGAGATGGCCCGGACCAGGTTGTCACCCAGATGCTGCGCCACTTCGAGCGTGAGCGTGTGGGTTTCCTCGCCCTCGATCTTCACGTCATCGTCCCCGAACGAGATGGTGACCTCGAGTGCGTTGTACAACTCGGGCATGGCCTCGACGGGGAACTCCACGTCGACGACAGGACCAGTCACGCGGGCCACTCGGCCCACGCCCCCGGGCGTCGTCGCGGTGGTCTCCTCGGCGGTGGCGGTCATATGCCCTCCTCAGCTTCCTGCATTTGCAGAGGCCAGCGCGTCGGCTCCGCCGACGATCTCGCTGATCTCCTGGGTGATCTCGGACTGACGGGCCTGGTTGGCCAGCCTGGTGTAGGTCTTGATGAGTTCCTCGGCGTTGTCCGTGGCGGACTTGCAGGCCCGGCGCCGAGCTGCGTGCTCGGAGGCAGCGGACATCAAGAGCGCCGCGTAGACGGCATCCTCGACGTACCGAGGCAGCAGTTCGTCCAGCACGGCGTCTGCACCCGGCTCGAAGTCGTACAGCGGGAAGACCGGCTTGTCCTGACCGGGCTCGTTGGTGGGGCGGCCCAGATGCTGCTCCGAGATGTCGACTTCCTCTTCGACCACCTCGAGGGGCAGCATGCGGCGCACTCGCGGTTCCTGGGTGACCATGTTCACGAAGTGGGTGTATACGACGTGGATCTCGTCGGCGCCGCCATCTTCGGTGCGCATCAGGAATCGCTCCAGCAGCGCACCGGCGATTTCCTTGGCGTGTGCGTATTCGGGTTGGTCGCTGAAGCCGACCCACTCTCCGCCCACTTCGCGCTCGCGGAACTTGTAGTACCCCGCACCCTTGCGCCCGACGACGAAGGGGATGACCTCTTCGAATCCTCGTTCGTCCTTCAGCAGTCTGGTCAGCGCTTCGCCTTCGCGGATCGCATTCACCGAGTAGGCCCCGGCCAACCCTCGGTCTGCGGTGATGACCAGGTAGATGGCCCGTTGCTCGAGCCGAGCCTTGGCTGTCAGCGGGTGCTTTTCGACACCTGAGGCATGGGTGGCGGCCGCACTGATGGCGTCGAAGAGCGCGCGCGTGTAGGGGATGGCCGCATGCAGTTGCTTCTGGGCTTTCACGATGCGAGATGAGGCGATCATCTCCATCGCCTTCGTGATCTTCTTGGTCGACTGCACCGACCTGATCTTGCGTCGGTAGACCCGCTGCTGTGCACCCATCGTGGATCAGGCCTTTCGGACCTTCTTGGTGATCTTGGCGTGTTCGATGTCGCCTTCGGCCATGGCCTCGACTTCCGGTTCATGGCCGAGCAGAGTGCCCTCGCTGGTGCGGAACTGCGATTTGAAGTCGCCGATGGCGCCGTCAAGGGCGGCGATGCTGTCGTCGGACAGGTCGCCCGAATCACGGATCGCAGCCAGCAGATCGGCCTTGTCCCGACGCAGATAGTCCAGGAACTCCTTGTCGAAGCGACGGATGTCGCCCAGCGGAACCTCGTCCAACTGACCGGACGTGCCGGACCACACCGAGACCACCGCCTCTTCCATGGGGTACGGCTGGTATTGCGGCTGCTTGAGCAACTCCACCAGACGCGAACCACGCTCCAACTGCGCCTTCGACGCTGCATCCAAGTCCGAGCCGAAGGCCGCGAACGCCTCCAGTTCACGGAATTGGGCGAGGTTCAGACGCAGGCTGCCCGCGACCTTCTTCATGGCCTTGGGCTGTGCAGCGCCACCCACGCGGGACACCGAGATGCCCACGTTGATAGCCGGACGGACACCGGAGTTGAACAGGTCGGACTCCAAGAAGCACTGTCCGTCGGTGATGGAGATGACGTTGGTCGGGATGTACGCCGAGACGTCGTTGGCCTTGGTCTCGATGATCGGCAGCCCGGTCATCGACCCGCCCCCGAGGTCGTCGCTGAGCTTCGCACAGCGTTCGAGCAGCCGCGAGTGCAGGTAGAAGACGTCACCCGGGTAGGCCTCGCGGCCCGGGGGACGACGCAGAAGCAGGGACACGGCCCGGTAGGCCTCGGCCTGCTTGGACAAGTCGTCGAAGACGATGAGGACATGCTTGCCCTCGTACATCCAATGCTGGCCGATCGCTGAACCGGTGTAGGGAGCGAGGTACTTGAAGCCGGCAGGGTCCGATGCGGGGGCGGCAACGATGGTCGTGTACTCCATCGCCCCCTGCTCCTCGAGAGCACCGCGTACGCCGGCGATGGTGGACCCCTTCTGGCCGATGGCGACGTAGATGCATCGAACCTGCTTCGTGGGGTCGCCGCTGGCCCAGTTCAACTTCTGGTTGATGATGGTGTCGATCGCCAAGGCGGTCTTGCCGGTCTGGCGGTCGCCGATGATCAGCTGCCGCTGTCCACGCCCGATCGCTGTCATGGCGTCGACGGCTTTGATGCCCGTGAGCATCGGCTCCTTCACCGGCTGCCGTTGGACGACGGTGGGCGCCTGGAGTTCGAGGGCGCGCCTGTGATCCGTCTGGATCTCGCCGAGCCCGTCGATCGGCTCCCCCAGCGGGTTCACGACGCGGCCGAGGAAGTTGTCGCCGACAGGCACGGAGAGAACCTCGCCGGTGCGCCGCACCTCTTGACCCTCTTCGATCGCTGAGCCATCCCCGAGCAGCACGGTGCCGATCTCGCGGACGTCGAGGTTCAGTGCGAGACCCAGAAGCCCGCCCTTGAACTCGAGCAACTCGTTGGTCATGGCGGAGTGAAGACCCTCGACTCGGGCGATGCCGTCGCCGGTCTCCAGCACGCGGCCGACTTCGTCGCGCGAGGTGCCGGCCTCGTACGCCGAGACATTGCGCTCGATCGCATTGCGGATCTCATCCGGCTGGATTGTCAGCTCGGTCATTCTGCTCCTTCTGCTGCTGCCTCAGCCGGTGACCCGGCGACGGGCTGTCTCGATACGTCCGGAGATGCTGCCATCGATGACTTCATCGCCGATCTGCACGGTGATCCCCCCCACAAGGGCGGGGTCGATTTCGAAATTGATGGCCACCTGCTGGTTGTAGATCCGTTCCAGCACGGCTGCAAGGCGAGTGGCCTGGTCGTCGGCCAGGGGACGCGCGCAGCGCACGACAGCGACCAGTTTTCCGCGCCGTTCGGCGGCGAGGTCGGCCATCTGGTCCACGGCCTGGTCCAGGCGCCGTCCCCGCAGGTGCGACGTCACGAAACTGAGGACCTCCACGGTGACCGGCGACGCCTTGTCACGCAGGAGGTCGGAGATGATGGCGCTCTTGTTCTCGGAGGGCAGCGCCGGAGAGGACAGCACCATCTGCAGATCCGCGTCAGCGATCGCCACTCGTCCGAAGCGGAACAACTCGTCTTCGACTCGATCCAGATCGCCGGACTTCTCGGCGGCGCCGAAGAGGCACTCGACGCCGGCGAACTCGTACGCGTCCACCATGTCGGAGGGGGTGGACCAGCGTTGCCCAGCCACCGTGCCCGCAATATCTATCGCCAGTTGGCTGGCGCGACCTTGCAGTAGTCCGGTGACGATGCTGGTGCGTTCATCAGCTGGACGACCAGCATCAGACAGCGCTCCGCGCAACTGTTTCTCCCGACCGACCAGGTCAGCCACCCGCAACAAATCCCGACCGGCTGCCTCGAGTTCGGGATTGTCGAAAGCAGCGTTCACGGTTTCGCGAACCTTTGCCAACGAGGTACGGGAGCTTCCGATCATCAGGCTTGATCCTTGGCCGCCGACTGTTCGAGATCCGCGATGAAACGATCGACCACCGCGCGGGCCCGCTGATCGTCCTCGAGCGATTCCCCGACAATGCGACCGGCCAGGCTGACCGCGAGACCGCCCACGTCCTGGCGCAGTGCGGCGACGGTCTGAGTGCGTTCGGCGGCGAGTTGGGCCTCACCGCGTTGCGCGATCGCGGACCTTTCCGTCTCGGCTTGCTGCCGGGCCTGGTCGACGATGGCTTTGCCGTCGGCTTCCGCTTTGGCGCGGATGTCCGCCGCCTCCTGGTGGGCGTTGGCGATCTGCTCCTTGTACCGCGCCATCATCGCGTTGGCCTCAGCCTCGGCGGCGGCGGCGCGTTCGATGCCGCCCTCGATCGCCTCGGTGCGATCCGACAACGTCTTCTGGATGTTGGGAAGGACGAGCTTCCACAACGCGAAGAAGACGATGAAGAACGCGATGCCACCCAGGATGAGTTCGTCCAGCGGTACGGCGAGGACGCTTGGGGTCTCGCCTTCACCGCCGGAGGCGGAGATGGCTGAAGCGAAGGAGATCACTTGGGTTCCTCGGTGCTCAGACGCCGTACACGAACGGGACGACGAAGCCGATCAGCGCCAGCGCCTCGGCCAGCGCGAAGCCCAGCAGCATGTTCTGGCGGATGACACCGTACGCCTCGGGTTGGCGAGCGATGGCCTGCACACCTTGACCGAAGATGATGCCGATACCGACACCAGGGCCGATGGCGGCCAGACCGTAGCCGACCGAACCGATCGAGCCGGAGAGCTCCGCGAGCAGAGTCATTGTCAGATTTCCTTCCGGTTGGCCGACGGGCGGTCCGTCGGTCTAGGAGCAGTGCGAGTCTATCCGTTCAGTTGTGACCGTATTTCTCAGTGGTCTGCGTGCAGAGCCCCTGAGATGTAGACGGCGGTGAGCAGCGTGAAGATGTAGGCCTGCAGGGCCTGGATCAGCATCTCGAAGGCGGTCAACGCGATCACGACCACGAACGACACCGCTGATCCGAGCGCGCCGATGACGGTGGCACTGAACAGGTACCAGGCCGCCACGGTGAACGTGGTCAGCAGCAGGTGGCCCGCGAACATGTTGGCGAAAAGACGGACACAGTGCGTGAACGGGCGAACGACGATGTTCGAGATGAACTCGATCGGGGCGAGGATCACATACAGCGGCTTCGGCAGGCCGGGCGGGAACATCATGTTCTTGAAGAAGCCGAAGAAGCCCTGATTCTTGATCCCGAGCGGGACCCACGTGAAGTAGACGATGAGCGCGAACGCCACCGGGATGGCGAACACACTGGTGACGGGGAAGAGAACCCCGGGCACGATTCCCATGAAGTTCAGAATCCAGATGAAGAAGAAGAAGGAGAACAACAGCGGGACGAACTTCTCGCCCCCGCGTCCGATCACGTCACGCGCGATGCCGTCGCTGATGAAGTTGTAGCCCAACTCGCCGACGTTCTGGGCGCCTCGGGGCACCACCTGCGGCTTGCGGAACGCGAACCAGAAGAACCCGATCACGACGAACGCGCCGATGAACAGCAAGATCATCGCCTTGTTGAAACCGAATGGTCCGATTTGCCAAACGTCGTCGAAGAAGAAGATCTCAGTGCCTGGAGCCGGGAAAGCGCAATCGGGGAAGTTGCATCCCCATGCGGATGAACTGAGTGCCATCTTCAGACCTCACTCGAGCGTTCGATGCGGGCGCGAGTCATGCGAGCGGACCACGACCGCGAGCCGGAGATTTCCAAAGCGGGAGCCTTCGTACCCAGCTGGCGGATACGGATCATGGACAGGTAGAGCCCCAAACCCAGACCCAGGAGCACTCCTACCGCGGCACCCGCGACCGGGAATCCGAGCCAGCGACCCAGCAACCATCCGCCGACACCGTAGATCAACATGCCCGCGAGCATCCGGCTCATGATCGCCCAGGCTTCGTTGCCGGTGACGCGGGCGGCGTCCTGCGCGGCGGAAGTCTGAGCGGGGGTCACGGCGGAACGTTATCAGGCGAAGGTGCCCGGCTCAGGTCGGGGGGTTGCCGTTCGGCCAGATTCACCACACCGGCGCAGGCTCAGCGCTCCGCGGAGTATTTCGACGACTCTTTCACCGCACGCGGCACATTCTCGGGGTCCACGTACAGCACTTTCGTCCGGCTGAATATGACGACCTCGCAGGCCGTCCAGACAAGGGTGCAGGCAAGGATGGTCAGAGCGAAAGCCTTGGTGTCGAATGCGGTCGTCCCCTGCAGTACGAGAAGGAGACCGAGGAGGACCCCGATCTTGATGATGTAGAGCGTCATGGCCACCATGAGCCCCATCTGCGGGTTGTTGCGCAGCACGGCACCCAACACCAGTTGGCCGATCATGAAGAACACAACGACGACAGCAGTACCGAGCAGGGCTCCCAGACCTGCAGCGGATCCCCCGAAGATCCACACGCCGGCCGTGATCACCAGTCCGGCGCCGGCCGTGGGCAAGGCAGCGCCGCGCACGATGGTCCGGGTGAACTGATCCATTGGAAGAGGCTAACAGTGGGCCCAGCCGGTCAGGACGCCTCCGCAGCCGGCTGGTCTTCGGAAATTCGGCGTCCGGGCGGACTGCGCAACACGGCCAAGACGAGCAGGAACAACACGACACCGCCGCCGATGGCGACGGGTACCGGCAGAAACGCCAACGCCACAGTGGTTCCGGCGACAACCAGAGCCCAGCCGTAGAGCAACAACACCGCACCGCGGTGCGAGTGCCCCATCTCCATGATCCGGTGGTGCAGATGCTCCTTGTCGGGCGCGAACGGCGAACGCCCTGCCCAGGTGCGGCGCAGAACCGCCAGCCCCACATCGGCCACCGGTAGTGCGAGCACGGCCAACGGGATGAGCAACGGCAACAGCACAGGGGCCAACGTGGTCGATCCGATGGCGTTGGGATCGACGCGACCCACCAAGGTGATGGTGCTGGCGGCGAGCAGCAGTCCGAGCAACATCGAACCCGTGTCACCCATGAACACCCGGGCCCGGTAGAAGTTGTGAGGCAGGAACCCCAGGCAAGCTCCGACGCATGCGACTGAGGCGAGTGTCGACAACGCCGCTCGGTCGAATCCGTTCACCACATTGAGCAGGTAGGAGTAGGCGAAGAAGCCTGCTGCGGCGATGGCAGCGATACCCGCCGCCAGTCCATCCAGTCCGTCGACGAAGTTGATGGCGTTGACGGTGAACACCACGATGAACACGGTTACGAGCACGCTGGAGAGGGGATCCAGGACCAGCACCCCGCCGATCGGCAGCCAAGAGATCGAGATACCGCCGTAGGCGATGATGCCGCCGGCGAGCACCTGTCCGCTGAACTTGGTCAGGGCGTCCAGTCCGTAACGGTCGTCCAACGCGCCGATAGCCACGAGGACGACTGCAGCGACGACCAGCGACCAGATCGTGCCCGGACCACGTTCGAACACCTGGCTCATCAGGGGCAGTTGGCTGGCGACCAGGAATGCGGCGATGAGCCCCACGAAGATGGCCAAGCCCCCGAGTCGGGGGGTCGGCATCGAATGAACATCGCGGTCACGAACCTCGGCCATGGCCCCCCACGAAAGCGCCAACTGACGCGCGAAGGGCGTGAGAAGGTACGTCGCGGCAGCGGCGACGAACAGGCAGAGCAGGGACTCGCGCACCAGCCTCAGTCTGCCGGGTACGCGGGGAATGCGGCGACCAGATCGGACACTTCGTCACGCACCGCGTCCGAATCCGCGGTCGACTCCGCGCGCACTGCCCGGCCGATCAGCGAAGCCACCGTCTTCATCTCGGCGACGCCCATCCCCTGGGTGGTTACACAAGCGGTGCCGACTCGGATCCCGCTGGCGACCGCCGGTGGCTGAGGATCGAACGGGATGGCGTTCTTGTTCAGCGTGATCCCGGCAGCGTCACAGCGCTCTTCGGCTTGTGTTCCGGTGACACTCAGCGCCTGCATGTCGATAAGCGCCAGGTGGGTGTCGGTGCCGCCGGACACCGGACGCATGCCCTCGTCGGCAAGCCCGGCTGCGAGTGCCTGCGCGTTGGCCACGACGTCGGCCGCGTAGCGCTGATAGTCCGGGGACGAGGCCTCCTTGAGCGCCACGGCCTTGGCTGCGACCGCGTGCATGAGTGGGCCGCCCTGCATCATCGGGAAAACCGCCTTGTCAATGGCCTTGGCGTGTTCCTCCTTGCACAGGATCATCCCTCCGCGGGGGCCGCGCAGGACCTTGTGGGTGGTCATGCACACGACATCGGCGTAGGGAATCGGGCTGGGGATCGCCTGGCCGGCCACCAGCCCGATGAAGTGGGCTGCATCGACCATCAGGATGGCGCCCACCTCGTCGGCGATCCCCCGGAACGCCGCGAAGTCGATCAGCCGGGGGTAGGCGGTGGCGCCGCAAATGATCATCTTGGGCCGGTGTTCGCGGGCCAGGGCCAGAACCTCGTCGTAGTCGATGAGTTCGGTGTCCCGACGCACACCGTAAGAGGCCACGTTGAACCACTTGCCTGAGAAGTTGACTTTGGATCCGTGGGTCAGATGCCCACCGTGCGGAAGGCTCATGGCCAGCACAGTGTCGCCAGGCTTGACGAATGCCCCATAGGCGGCGATGTTCGCGCTCGCGCCCGAGTGGGGCTGCAGATTGGCGTGTTCGGCTCCGAAGAGTTGCTTCGCGCGCTCCATGCCGATGATCTCGGCCTTGTCGACCTCGGCGCAGCCACCGTAGTAGCGCCGTCCCGGGTAGCCCTCGGCGTACTTGTTCGACAACGTCGAGCCCAGCGCGGCCAGCACAGCCGGGGAGGTGAAGTTCTCGCTGGCGATCAGTTGCAGCCCGCCGCGCAACCGGTCGAGTTCGGACAACAGGACACCGGCGATCTCGGGGTCCTCGTCGACCAGGGAGTTGAAATCAGGGCCCCAGAACGGCACGTGCTCAGTCATGCCGGTCAGTGTAGTGTCCCGGGCCGGGCGCCCCTGATCACTCGCTCCTCGCTCCGCAGCGGCACTGATCTTCCCGCGGCTTCCCGCGGCTTCCCGCGTCTTTCCCGCGTCTTCCCGCGTCTTCCCGCGCAGGGCGCCGATCTCCCACCTTCGTCGGGGGCCTTCGCCGGGGCCCTTCGCCGGGGGCCTTCGTCGGCGTTGGGAATGCGAGGATGGCACCGTGCAGCGCGTCTTCGACTGTCGGGATCCGGCGCAGCGTAGCGAACCCACGGACACCGCTGTCATGAAACTTCGCCGAGGCCGGGTTGCGGTGCTGCCCGACGAGTCGATGTACCTCCTGGCCGCGGATGCCTTCAACACCACCGGAGTCACGCGAGTCCGGTACCTCAAGAACGCCGACGACACCCCGCTGACCGTGCTCATCGGCAGCCCTGCCACAGTCGACGGAATCGCCAGTCGCATCCCGGGCTATGCCCGCGACCTGATGGCTGCCTTCTGGCCCGGTCCGCTGACCTTGATTCTGCGCCAACAGCCATCGCTCGCGTGGCCACTGACGGCAGCGGGTATCTCTGTTCGGATGCCCCTGCATCCATTGACGCTGGCAGTGGTCCGAGCTCTCGGCCCGACGGCGGGGACGTCCGCGAACCGCGCGGGACTGCCGGCGGCCCGTGACTGCGACGAGGCGTTCGACCAGTTCGACCGCGATGTCGACGTCTACCTCGACGCCGGAGCGGCGCCGTTCACCCATCGCAGCACGATCGTCGATGCCACAGGCGATCGACCGGCTGTGCTTCGACCGGGCGCGATCGATGAGACCGCTCTACGTTCGGTGGTGCCGGGACTCGGCGAGATCAGCGACGCACCGCAGACGTGAACCGGGGCCGACCCGCGAAGTCGGCATGGTCGGCGATATCGGCGAAACGGCCACTGCGACGAAGCAACGCGGGCACCCCGCCCGGTTCGCCTTGATCGTCGGCGTGCTCGATGAGGATCACTCCGCCTGGACGCAAAGCCGCGCTGGCCCGGACGACGAGCGGCCGCACGATGTCGAACCCGTCTGTGCCCCCGAACAAAGCGACCTGTGGGTCATGGTCGCGCACCTCAGGATCGCGCGGAACACAGCCCAGTGGGACGTAGGGAGGGTTGGACACCACCAGATCGACGGAGCCCGACGCGGGCCACGTGTCCGCTGCCGCGACATCGCCTCGCACCACCGTGACCACCGACCCGCGATGACTGAAACGTGGCTTCAAGGCCGCCACGTTGCGCTGCAACCACACATCTGCAGCCGTACTGATCTCGATCGCGGTGACTTCGGCCCGCACATGACAGGCAACAGCGAGCGCGAGAGCCCCGGATCCGCTGCAGGCGTCGACGACGACGGCCGGCCGGTCGAGTCCGGCGAGCCAGGACAATGCGAATTGAGCCATCACCTCCGTCTCGGGACGGGGGATGAACACCCCTGGCCCCACGGCGAGCTCGAGGTCACCGAAAGGGGCGATGCCCAGGATGTGCTGCAGCGGTTCCCGGGACACACGCCTGGTGACGGCGGCCTCGATGGACTCTCGCTCATCGTCGGACAGCGGTCCCGCGAAGACCAGCGCTGCCGGGGATGTGCCCAGGAAGTGGCTGACGATCCAGCGAGCTTCGACGGCCGCCGACGGGACCTCTGCTGCGCGCAGTCGGGCCGCGACTTCGGCCACCAGCGCGGAGACGCCCGCACTCACCGGTCGCCGGCGGCGACTAGCCGGGGTCGAGCCATCAGACACGCCCCAAGCGCTGCTCGGTGTCCGCGGCCATGAGGGCCTCGATCACGGCGTCCAGGTCACCGTCCAGAACGGTGTCGAGATTATGAGCCTTGTAGCCGACCCGGTGGTCGGAGATCCGGTTCTCGGGGAAGTTGTAGGTCCTGACGCGCTCGCTCCGGTCCACGGTGCGCACCTGTGCCCGGCGCGCGTTGGACGCCTCGCGATCGGCCTCCTCCTGCGCCATCGCGAGCAGGCGGGAGCGCAGGATCCGCAAGGCCTGCTCTTTGTTCTGCAGTTGGCTCTTCTCGTTCTGGCACGACACCACCAGACCCGTGGGCAGATGGGTGATCCGCACGGCGGAGTCGGTCGTGTTCACGCTCTGGCCCCCCGGACCACTGGAACGGAAGACATCGATGCGCAGGTCGTGCGGATCAATGGCGATGTCGATGTCCTCGGCTTCGGGCATGACGAAAACACCTGCAGCGGACGTGTGGATCCTCCCCGATGACTCCGTGACCGGGACGCGCTGGACCCGATGAACGCCGCCTTCGAACTTCAACCGCGCGTACGGGGCGCCATCCGGCGTGTCCACGGTTCGGGCCTTCACAGCCAAGGACGCGTCCTTGACGCCGCCGAGGTCGGACTCCTCCAACTCGATGAGTTCGCTGACCCAACCTCGCCGCTCGGCGTACCGCTGGTACATGCGCAGCAGATCGGCCGCGAAGAGCGCCGACTCCGCCCCGCCTTCCCCGGCCTTGACCTCGACGATCACATCTTTGCTGTCCATGGGGTCGCGCGGCGCGAGCAGAACCTGGAGGCGTTCGGCGACTTCCTGCTTTTGCGCTGCCAGGGCTAGCGCCTCGGCGCCGAAGGAGGGGTCCTCAGCGGAGAGTTCGTCGGCGGCCTTCTCATCGGCCGCCAACTGCAGCCACGAGTGATAGTCGGCGACGATCGGTCGCAACTCGGCGAACCGGCGCCCCAGGCGCCGCGCGAGCGACTGGTCAGCGTGGACCTCGGGTCGGGCCAATTGGGCCTCGATGTCGGCGTATTCGGCGACGAGGTCCTCGCAGACCTCGAACATTATTTGGCGTCCGAGCCCTTGCCGAAGCGCTTCTCGAACTTGGCGACGCGACCACCCGTATCGAGGATTTTCTGCTTGCCCGTGTAGAACGGATGGCAGGCCGAGCAGACGTCGGCGTGAATGACGCCGTCCTTGGCAGTACTGCGGGTCGTGAACGTGTTGCCACAGGTGCAGGTGACCTGGGTTTCCCCGTAGGCGGGGTGGATGTCAGCCTTCATGGCTCGTTGCTCCTTGATCTCCGAGCCGGGTCGCACGATCGTGCGTGAACCGGCGGGGGCGCCCCACTATCCCACGACTCGCCCGCGACCCCCAACCCGCTGCGCCAAGGGCGAACGTACTCGTGGACGCCAATCACGCTGTTGGACGGTACTCATGCCTCCCGATTGGCACCCGAGCGGCACCCGAGCGGCACCCGAGCGGCACCCGAGAGGCACTAGTCCGAGTCGATGTCCGTTCCGGGTGCTGTTTTCTGCACGTTGCTCAGGAACTCGAAGTTCGTCTTGGTCTCACGCAGCTTGGTAAGCAGCAACTCGAGGGCCTGCTGTGTCTCGAGCGCGTGCAGCACTCGTCGCAGCTTCCAGACGATCTTGAGTTCCTCGGGCCCCATGAGTAGTTCTTCCTTGCGGGTACCGGAGGCGTCGACATCGACCGCCGGGAAGATCCGCTTGTCCGCCAGGCGACGGTCCAGTTTTAGCTCCATGTTGCCGGTGCCCTTGAACTCCTCGAAGATCACCTCGTCCATGCGCGAGCCGGTCTCGACCAGCGCAGTGGCCAGGATGGTCAGTGAGCCGCCGTGCTCGATGTTGCGCGCGGCTCCGAAGAACTTCTTGGGCGGATACAGAGCGGCGGAGTCGACACCACCGGACAGGATCCGACCTGACGCGGGAGCGGCCAAGTTGTAGGCGCGCCCCAGCCTCGTCATCGAGTCCAGCAGCACGACGACGTCGTGACCGAGTTCGACCAGACGCTTGGCTCGTTCGATGGCGAGTTCCGCGACCGTGGTGTGGTCATCCGCGGGCCGATCGAACGTGGACGCGATGACTTCACCCTTGACTGACCGCTGCATGTCGGTGACTTCTTCAGGCCGTTCATCGACCAGAACGACCATGAGGTGACACTCCGGGTTGTTCGTGGTGATGGCGTTCGCGATCGACTGCAGGACCATCGTCTTGCCGGCCTTGGGCGGGGACACGATCAGTCCACGCTGACCCTTGCCGATCGGGGCGACCAGGTCGATCACCCGGGTGGTCATGTTCGTGGGTTCGGTCTCGAGCCGCAGGCGGGTCTGAGGGTACAGAGGCGTCAACTTGGAGAAATCGGGGCGATCACGAGCCTCGTCGACCTCAGCGCCATTGATGGACTCAACCCGGACAAGCGGGTTGAACTTCTCGCGTCGTTCGCCCTCGTGGGGCTGTCGTACGAGTCCGGTGACGGCGTCACCCTTGCGCATTCCCGTGCGCTTGATCATGGACAGCGACACGTAGACGTCGTTCGGACCGGGCAGGTAACCACTGGTCCGCACGAAGGCATAGTTGTCGAGGACATCGAGGATCCCAGCCACCGGCAACAACACGTCATCGTCGTTGATCACCGGCTCGCTGTCCCGCGGACCACGATCCCGGCGGTTGTTGCGGTCGCGGCCCCGACGCCGGCGGCGACCGCTCTCGTTGTCGTTGCGGTTGCTGTCACCGCGATTGTCGCTCCGGCTGTCATTCCGGTTGCTATCACTGCGGTTGTCGCTCCGGCTGTCATTCCGGTTGCTATCACTGCGGTTGTCGCTCCGGTTGTCGCTCCGGTTGTCGCTCCGGTTGTCGTTCCTGTTGTTGTCGTTGCGGTTGTTCTCGCGGTTGCCATCCCGGCTGCCTTCGCGGTTCGCGTCGCGGTTGCCGTCGTTCCGGCTGATCTCACGGCCATCGGCGCGGCCACGCTGGTCCGAACGCTGGTCCGAACGCTCCCTCTGTTCCGATCGATCGCGCTGGTCGGGCTGCTCGGCACGATCGGACTCATGCGCCGCCGACTGATCGGGCACGCCAGGTGCGCTCTGCTGGGCCGAGCCGTCGGACTCGGCACTGCCGCCGGAGTCGGATGGCTTGGTGGTGGCCCCTCGGCGGTGGGCGGCGATGGCGTCGACCAAATCGCCCTTGCGCATGGCACTGACGCCGCTGATTCCCAGATCATGGGCCATCTGGCGCAACTCCGGCAGCAACATGGCCGACAGTCCACCCCCTTTGGCGCCACCCCCCTTGGCGCGACCGCGGGAGGCGCTGCCCGTCTGTGAGTGGGAATCGGCTCCTGCCGAAACTGAGTCGGCACTGTTGGCAGTCGAGTCGGTGGAGAGTGTCTCGGTCACTCGGTCAGATCCTTCGAGTTGGGTAACTGGTGCACGCAACGGCGGCACCGATGTGGGATATCAACCACTGATGGAGGCGAACGGGATACGAGCGATGGAATTCCGCGAACTGACGTACGTGATGTACCCGTCATTTCCCTCTGCGGTGTCGGCAGCCTAACACGCTCACGTCACGAAACGACAAACTGCTCACCGATGCGTGTCGCCTCAACTCCGGTACCAATCCCTGAGATCAGCGCCCGGAAACCCTCGAAGCGCTGCTGCACAATCCGTTCGGCGCCCGGCTGATCGGTCAACACCAATACAGAGGGCCCCGCTCCCGAGATGACTGCCGCCCACTTCGAGGCACGGAGCTGATCGACAAGGGCCAAGGATGACGGGTAGGTCTGCTCGCGTTGACGTTGGTGAAGTCGATCCTCGGTCGCGGGGTAGAGCAACTCGGGTTCCGACGTGAGCGCGGCGACAAGCAGGGCACTGCGCCCTACGTTGAACGCGGCATCACCGTGGGGCACGGAGGTCGGCAGGGCGGCGCGAGCCGCTGACGTGGGACTGACCGTCTTCGGGACGAGCAGGACAGGCGCGACCTCGGTGGCGACAGGCAGCGACACCGCCCGACCAGCGCCACCGTCGAGCCAGGACACAGTGAGGCCCCCCATGACCGCAGCCGCGACGTTGTCCGGGTGACCTTCAACAGCGGTCGCCACTTCGACGATCGCCTCGGGGTCGGTCACGTCGGCCAGGACCGCCGCCAAGGCAACCCCACCGACGATGGCCGCCGCGGAGGAACCGAGACCTCTGCCCTGTGGGATCGCATTACGGCAGGCCAGGCGGAAACCTGTCGGGGAGCGACCGAATTCGGCCAAGGCCGTCACGAACGCTGTTGCCACGAGGTGGGACCCGTCGCGGGGAAGTTCATCCGCCGACTCTCCCGATACATCGACCGTGATGCGGTCATCGGTTGACAGCGTGACGTCGTACTTGTCGCGAAGTGTCAACGCCAAGGCCAGGGAGTCGAAACCGGGCCCCAGATTGGCGCTCGTCGCGGGTACCGTGACCTGCGCTCGAGCACCGGCAACCAACCCGGAGGAACTCGGACCCGGTGTCACGGAGCGAGCCCGAGATGCTCGGCCGCAACAGTGGCAGACACCGGGATAACGGTCGGCTCAGGCGCGGACTCCAGTGCCCACTGCGGATCCTTGAGTCCGTTTCCGGTCAGCGTGCACACCACCGTGCTGCCCGTGGGGACCCGATCCGCGCGTTGCAGCAGACCCGCGACGCCGGCGGCGCTGGCCGGCTCGCAGAAGACTCCTTCGTGCTGCGCCAACAACCGATACGCGGTGAGGATCTGCTCGTCGGTGACGGATTCGATGACCCCGCCGGATTCATCCCGCGCGGCCACCGCCGCATCCCACGACGCCGGGTTTCCGATGCGGATCGCCGAGGCGATCGTCTCCGGGTGTGCCACCCGTTCGCCGGTCACGATGGGCGCGGCTCCCGCAGCTTGGAAACCCCACATCTGCGGCAGTCGATCGGCAGGACCGGCTTGGGCGTACTCGCGATAGCCCAGCCAGTAGGCGGTGATGTTGCCCGCGTTACCCACCGGCAGGCAGTGGATGTCCGGGGCGTCACCCAGACGATCCACGATCTCGAATGACGCTGTCTTCTGGCCCTGGATCCGGACCGGATTCACGCTGTTCACCAGCGAGACCGGATAGTTGTCCGCGAGGTCACGCGCGAGCGTGAGGCAGTCGTCGAAGTTGCCTTGGACGGCCAGGAGTCGCGCGCCGTGGATGATCGCCTGTGCGAGTTTCCCCATGGCGATCTTGCCGTCGGGAATGAGGACTGCGCTGACCAGGCCGGCCTTACCCGCGTACGCCGCTGCGCTGGCACTGGTGTTCCCCGTGGACGCACAGATGACAGCCTCGGCGCCGTCGTCCAAAGCCCGCGAGATGGCCATGGTCATGCCGCGGTCCTTGAACGAACCCGTCGGGTTCGCGCCCTCGAGTTTGAGCCAGACGTCCGCATCGACCAAGGCGCTCAGATGATCAGCCCGGATCAACGGTGTGCCACCCTCGCACAAGGACACCAATGCGTTACCGACGGGAAGGCGCCGGGCGTATTCGGTCATGATGCCCCGCCACTGACCGGTGCCGTGCTGCACGGTATCCATCAGTCGCTCACCACGCGCATCATCCCCGCGACTTCCCGGACCGACTCCAGTTCGGACACGGCGGCAACGGTGCGGGACAGCGACTCGTCGGTGGCTGCATGGGTTCGGATGATGAGGCGCGCTTCGTCGCCGCGGCCGTCCTGACGCACGCCGGAGATGCTCACACCGTGATCGGCGAACACCTGCGCGATCTCGGCCAGCACCCCGGACTTGTCCACCACGTGGAAGTCGACGTAGTAACTCGTGCTCGCGTCACCGATGGGCAGGATCGCCACGTCGTTGTACGTCGAAGCCGCGGCCCCCAAGGAACCCGAGACACGATGTCGAGCCGCCGTCACAAGGTCTCCGAGAACCGCCGAAGCGGTGGGTTCCCCACCCGCGCCCTGGCCATAGAACATCACCTGCCCCGCGGCATCGGCCTCGACGAACACCGCGTTGTAGGCCCCTCGGACCGATGCCAGCGGATGCGTGCGCGGCACCATCGTGGGGTGTACTCGCACACAGATACCGGAGCCGTCGGAGGTCATGTCGGCGATTGCCAACAACTTGATGACGTAGCCCATGTCTCGCGCGGCTTCGACGTCGTCAGCCGTGACGCTCTCGA
The DNA here is from genome assembly GCA_037045355.1 of Candidatus Nanopelagicales bacterium. Classification (NCBI taxonomy): domain Bacteria; kingdom Bacillati; phylum Actinomycetota; class Actinomycetes; order Candidatus Nanopelagicales; species Candidatus Nanopelagicales bacterium. Next base: position 71,035 of record JBAOHO010000016.1, read on the forward strand.
TGCCCTCGCAATGGACGTCGGACAACGTGACGCGGGTATGGAACGCGAGACTGGCCAGAATCGCCGCCTTGGCGGCCGCGTCGTGACCCGCGACGTCCGCGGTGGGGTCGGCTTCGGCGTAGCCGAGCCGCTGCGCGTCCGCGAGCACCTCCGAGTAGTCGGCCCCCTCTTCGTCCATGCGGGTCAGGATGTAGTTGGTGGTGCCGTTGACGATGCCCATGACCCGACTGATGCGGTCGCCGGCCAACGAATCACCCAGCGGTCGCAGCAATGGAATGGCCCCGGCCACAGCCGCTTCGTAGAAGAGGTCGACACCGGCTGCTTCGGCGGCCGCGTGCAGGTCACCGCCCTGCTCGGCCATCAGTGCCTTGTTCGCGGACACAACGCTCGATCCAGCCTCGATCGCCGAGCGGATGTACTCGTCGGCGGGAGAGATGCCACCGATGACCTCCACGACCACATCGGCACCGGATCCGGCAAGCGCGGCGGCGTCGGCGGTCAGCAGTTCGGCGGGAACCCCTGGCCTTTGTCGGGAGGTGTCGCGGACAGCGACCCCGACGAGGCGCAGCGGCCGACCGACACGCGCCGCGAGATCCTGCGCCCCTTCGGTCAACAGCCGCGCCACTTGGGAGCCGACGGTGCCGCCACCGAGCAGCGCAACTGTCACCTCGTCCGTCACCAGACACCTCCCGAGCGGGCTCGGGCACACCCCGAGCGAGCATTGTGTGACTCTAGTGTCGCGCGTCGGAAGTTCATTCGCGCCGCGAACCCCTGGCACGTCGACATCGGGACTCCTCCGGGTGAGGGCGGGGTCTCAGACCACAGCCGGCCGACCCGACGTGACGATCTCGCCTCATGCGCCGGGATCGAGTGACAGCAGATCATCGATGGTCTCGCGTCGGAGGACAGTCTCGAGGTGCCCGTCCTGCACTCCCATGACCCCGGGCCGGGGCACCTGGTTGTAGTTCGACGCCATCGATCGGCAGTAGGCGCCAGTGGCCGCTACCGCCAAGAGATCCCCGGGCGCCAGATCGGCCGGCAACCAGCAGTCCCGGACAACGATGTCCCCGCTCTCGCAGTGCTTGCCGACGACGCGACACAGCATCGGTTCGGCGTCGGACTCCCGATTCGCCAGTGCGACCGTGTACTCCGCGTCATACAGCGCCGTCCGGATGTTGTCGCTCATTCCCCCGTCGACCGACACGAACGTGCGCGTCAGGCCATTCCCGAGATCGATCGCCTTGATCGTCCCGACTGTGTACACGGTGATCCCCGCCTGCCCGATGATGGCCCGACCCGGTTCCACACAAAGCAGTGGTAGTGGCAGGTCCGCCCGATCACATTCGTGGCGCACGATCGACACGATCGCCGCAGCCATGTCAGCGACATCCAAAGGGTCGTCGGCGCTGGTGTAGGCGATCCCCATTCCCCCACCGAGATTCAACTCCCGGATCGAGAGCCCCTCTGCGGCCAGCTCCGCGGCGAAACCGACCAAGCGGCGCGCAGCGACCTCGAAACCCGCCGGGTCGAAAATCTGGGAGCCGATGTGAGAGTGCAGCCCGACCAGATTCAGTGACGGCAAGGCCGCCACGCGGCGGGCCGCCTCCCGCGCCGATCCATCCGTGAGAGCCAAGCCGAACTTCTGATCCTCATGAGCGGTGGCGATGAACTCATGCGTATGCGCTTCGACCCCGACTGTCACTCGAACGAGACAATCCGCTACCACACCAGCGTCCTGCGCCAAGGCGCCAAGGCGGGCGATCTCGAGACACGAGTCGATGACATACCTGCCCACGCCCACTTCCAGCGCACGGATGAGTTCGGCCTCGCTCTTGTTGTTGCCATGGAACAGGATGCGATCCGGCGTGACTCCGGCGCGCAGGGCGACCTCCAGCTCCCCGCCCGTGCAGACGTCGATGTCCACGCCCTCGTCGGTGATCCAGCGCGCCACCGCCGTCGAGAGGAAGGCCTTTCCCGCGTAGTAGACCCGGGTCGGTGTGCCAGTGGCATCGTAGGAGCGCGCGTAGCCGCGGGCGGCGCTGCGGACCTGATCCTGGTCGAGGAGCACAACGGGACTCCCCGCCTCGCGCACCGCGGTGACGACATCGACACCACCCACACTCACCACACCACCTGACTCACGACGAGCACTGGTCGGCCAAACCGCAGCATCGAGGTGGTTCAACTCAGCAGTGTCGAGGGGGCGCGGGGGCGCCCCGTGGATATCGATGACATCGCTGTGGCGCGGTCCGGCGGGATGAGCGGGCATGCCCACAGCGTAGGGGCGGGTCGGGCAACCGCGGTCACTGTCCCGAAGTTGACGAGACCCCACCGAGTCCTCGTTTGTCGCTCGGGAGTGACCCCGCGGACAGCGGCTCCGATCCGGTTAGATGGCACCATGCAGGTTTCCGCGCGCGTCGACTACGGTATGCGGGCCCTGGTCGAACTCACCTCAGTCAATCGCGATGAGCCCAACCGACTGGTGAAGAGCGAGGAATTGGCCGCGCGGCAGGGAATCCCACCGAAGTTTCTCGAGGGGATCTTGAACCAGTTGCGTCGCTCCGGATTCATTGCCAGCCAACGCGGAGCGGACGGCGGCTACCGCCTGGCGCGCCAGGCGGATCTGATCACCGTCGCCGACATCATCCGGGCGCTGGAGGGGCCGTTGGCCGCAGTGAGAGGCGAACCACCCGAGGACACGGAGTACGCCGGGCCCGCTGGGTCGCTCCGCGACGTCTGGGTCGCCACGCGGGCGTCGATGCGAGCCGTCCTCGAACACGTGACGCTGGCCGACATTGCAGCCGGGCACCTCCCCGAGGACACGGCCTCACTGCTGGATCAACCCGGGGCTTGGGAACGTCGCTGACATGGGGCTGAGGTAGATCAACTGGACAGCGCCACCACGATGGCGGTTGCGTAGTCACCGTCGTGGGAGATGGACACCGACCACGAACTCCACCCGCTGCTTTCGGCCGCGGTGAGAGCCGACCCGTACAGTGTCAGGACCGGGGCGCCGTGCGGCCCCTTCCCGACCTCGACGTCGGTGGGCGCGATTCGGTCCAACCCCTGGCCGAGCGCCTTCATAGCTGCCTCCTTGGCCGCCCACCGTGCGGCCAGGCGCTGGGAGTCGACGCCACACTCGGAGAGTTCGACTGAGGTGAACACGCGATTGAGGAACGACGCGCCAGATGACGCGATCAGCCGCTCGATCCGATCCACCTGCACAATGTCGATGCCGGTCGAGATGTTCATGACACGCCCGCCGGATTCCCGACACGACCCACTGCGCTCGGGGCACGAGCAGCCGCACTTCCCGATCGAACCGCGACACCTGAGCGCACTGCGGCGACGCCGCGCTGGATCACGACTCCGAGGACCAAGGACAGGGCCAGCGCCCACCATCCGGCGAACACTTCAAGTACCTGCCAATGTGCCAGGAAGATGTACAACGAGGCTTCGGCGAAGGCGGCCGCAGCGACTGCCACCACGGGGGGAAGCGGTACGCGGGAGATCCATACCAGCAGCAACAGCAGGACGGGGATGGTCCACATCCGGCCTCCGTCGTAACTGATCGGAACCGTGATCAGAATGACAGCCGAGAGCAGCAGCCGTCTGGTGGTGTCCGCTGCCTGAGCCGCCGCCCATCCGAGCAAGAAGATCCACAGCACGGCCAAGGGGGCGAACAGACTGCTGGGACGAGCTTCCGGCACCCACAGGACAAAGGCCGTCCACGCCCCGACCGCGAGTACGAGAGGAAATCCGAACGGGTATCGCCGGCGCAGGCGATCGACCTGAGGCAAGGCGACCACCGCGACCACTACAGGCAGGATCCAGACCATCGCCGCGACGAACCAGTAGCGCCAGTCTGGATTGTCGGTGACGGGATTGGCGATCGGGTTCCAGCCCAGTGCGGACCACGAGTACGTGGTGGTGACCGCGGCCAGGACGCCGACCCAGAGCACGGACGGAACCAGCAGCTCGGCCGTGTGGCGGATCGTCGAACGCATGCCTCGACGTCGGTCCGGATCGGACAGGGGGAATCGCGCGAGGTTGAACCCCAGCAGTGCCACCAGCAAGTGGGCTCCGCCCCGCAGATCCAGGAGGTTGGCGTGCGAGGCCACGATGGCCAGGATCGCGCAGGCACGCAGGACAACTCCCGCATCCATCTGACGCAAACTCGAGGTCTGCGGGCGTGCCGGCTCCTCGTGGTCCTGGCGGGCGAGCTCCGCGATGGTGCGGGTGTGCCAGTTGGGGGGCAAGTGCCCCAGAGTCCGTTCCACTTCCACGGACACGGCGACAAATGTCAGGGAGTCGCCTCCCAGCGAGACGAAACTGTCGTCCTCGGACACCTGACGGCGAAGCAGCCGACCGTAGACCGTCTCGAGTCGGCGGACTGGGTCACCGACCAGTGGCGTGGGCGCCGCATCTGCGACCAAACGGGACAGGGCAACCGTGTCGGGCTTTCCGGCGTAAACCCGGGGAAGTTCTGGGACACAAACCACGCGGATGACCCCGGCCGGAATCCGACAGGCGCCGGCAACAACATCTCGCACTCGATCCGGGTCGTCGGCGCAGGCGACCACGCCCAGAGCATTCGTGATGGCCACAGAGGCGCCTCGAATTCCGGCCTGCTCCAACGCTCGGTCGACATCGGATAGGTCGATGCGGTATCCGAACACTTTGGCGAACCGGTCCTGGCGCCCGATGATGTCGATGCGACCGTCGGCGGCGATCCGGGCTCGATCACCGGTATCGAGTTCCGTGAGCTCCGCACCGCGTGCGAGATCGGCTGGGCAGTGGGCGTAGCCCATCATGACGTTGGGTCCGCGGTACAGCAGCCGCCCGACCCCCTCGTCATCGACGTCCGCGAGCCGGACCGAACCACCGGGCACAGGCCACCCCACTGATTCCGGGAATTGGTCGGCAAGGCCAGGGGGCAGGCACGCGATCCGGGCGGTGGCTTCGGTCTGTCCGTACATGACCGCCAAGTCGAATCCGTCCCGGCGACCGACAGCGGCGAAGCGGCGCACGGCGTCTGGGGCCAAGCGCCCCCCGGCGCACGTGAGCAGCCGCAGTTCCGGTGCCATGCGGCCGCTGAACCCCATGCGTTCCAGCAGGTCGAAGGTGTGCGGGACTCCGGCGAGAGTGGTCGCTCGCTGCTGCCTGGCGGTGCGCCAGAACTCGTCATCGGTGACGGACTCCGATGTGAGCACGACGCGCCCGCCGACCGACAGGTGCGAGTTGATGACCGATAGCCCATAGCTGTAGGCGGGACTCAGGGTCGTGATCGCACGGTCCGAGGCGGTGATGCCGAGAGCGGTCACGATCGAGTCGGCATTGCTGCTGATATTGCTGTGTGAGAGCCGTACGAGCCGCGCGTTGCCCGTGGAGCCCGAGGTGCTCAACAAGACCGCGAGGTCCGGGTGCAGGTCACGCCCCGACGATGAGAACCGCCGCTCGAAGACCCCGCCCGCGACTGTCACATCAGGGCTGTGCACCGCAGTGATGGCCTGGGCCGTGCACGGCGGCACCAGCAACGCCACGTGACCGTGGCGCAGGCACGCGAGGTAGGCGGTCAGCGCGGAGACCGTGTTCTCGCCGGCAATCGCGACCAGAGACCGCGCCGGACCGATTCGTTGGGCTGCGGCATCGACCAGACGATCGAGTTCGGCGTAAGTGATCAGCTGATCCCCGGCGACGACAGCGACGGCGTCGGCGCCCGCGTCAATGTGCCGCAGCACTGAGACCGCCTCGCGGACCTGACGACCCAACGTTCCTCCCGGCTCCGAACCAGAAGGTTAGGCTACCCTAACTAACCCCTACCTGGTTACATCCGGTCGGGCGCGGATACACCGCACAGTCCCAGCCCGTTGGCGATCACCTGCCGGGTCGCGGCACACAGCCACAGTCGGGCAATCGTGACAGGCCCCGGGTCCTCGTCTCCGCGCGGAAGGACCCGACACGAGTCGTAGAACTTGTGGTAAGCCGTCGCGAGATCCTCGAGGTACCGCGCGACCCGGTGGGGCTCGCGCAGTTCGGCCGCTGACGCGACAACGCGCGGGTACTCGGCCAGCGCTCCGAGCAAAAGGGACTCCTGCTCGTGATCGAGCAACTCGGGCTGGAAATCGGCCACCTCGAAGTCGATGCCCAGAGCAGCCGCATTGCGCAGCACCGAGGAGATGCGCGCGTGCGCGTACTGCACATAGAAGACGGGGTTGTCACTGGAGCGTTTGATCAGCAGATCGAGGTCCAAGGTCAGCGGGGAGTCGACCGGGTAGCGGATCAGCGAGTAGCGGGCGGCGTCGACGCCGACCTCGTCGACGAGGTCCTCGAGAGTGATGATGTTGCCCGCCCGCTTGGACAGGCGGACTTCTTCGCCACCCTTGAGCATCTTGACCATCTGACCGATCGGCACCTCGATGTTGAAGTCGGGATCGTCCCCAGCGCAGGCGGCGACCGCCTTCAGTCGCCCCACGTATCCGTGGTGATCAGCGCCGAGCAGATACAGGCAGATGTCGAAGCCACGTTCGCGCTTGTCGATGTAATAGGCCGTGTCACTGGCGAAATACGTGAGCTCTCCGTCGGCCTTGATCAGAACGCGGTCCTTGTCGTCCCCGAACTCGGTCGTGCGCAACCACACCGCCCCGTCCGACTCGTACACATGCCCTTGCCGGCGCAGCTTCGCCATTCCCCGATCGACAGCGCCGGACTCATGCAAGGCGCGTTCGGATGCCCAGACGTCGAAGTGTGTGCGGAACAGATCCAGCACGTCCTTCTGTTGCCGCAACTGGATGGCGTACCCGGCCTCGCGGAATGCCTCGGTGCGCTCCTCCCCGGACAGATCGGCGTATTCAGGGTGGTCGGCCAGGATGCGCGCCGCAAGGTCAGTGATGTAGGCGCCGTGATAACCGTCGGATGGCGCGGGTTGTCCGGCCGCGGCGGCGGCGATCGAGTCCCCGAACTTGTCCATCTGCACGCCGCGGTCGTTGATGTAGAACTCACGGGCGACACTGGCTCCCGCTGCTGCCAGTACGCGCGCGATCGCATCACCCACCGCTGCCCAGCGCGTGTGACCCAGATGCAATGGGCCGGTGGGATTGGCCGAGATGAACTCGACGTTGACCGCAGTGCCCGCCAGTTGGCTGCCGGTGCCGTATCGCTCCCCGGCCGTGACGATCGTGCGCGCGAGTTCGGCTTGGGCACCGGCTTCGACCTTGATGTTGATGAAGCCCGGTCCGGCGATCTCCACCGCCGCGATGCCAGGGGTGCCACGCAACTGATCGGCGATGGCCGTGGCCAACTCCCGGGGCGGGACCCCCACCTTCTTGGATGTCGCCAACGCGACATTCGTCGCATAGTCGCCATGTTCACGGTTGCGAGGCCGTTCCACGCGAACCTGCGGCGTCTCGGTCAACTCGAATCCATGCGCTGCGGCCGCCGCCACGATCGCATCACTGACAGCACTGGCCACGCCTTCAGGAGTCACGCACCCAGGGTAGTGGCCACCTCACAACCGAACCGACCCGCAGGACCCCCCAGGCAGGCACAATGGCCCCATGGGAATCATCCGAACCATCCTGAACATCCTGTGGCTCGTCCTCTCCGGGTTCTGGAGTGCTCTGGGCTACGCGCTGGCCGGGGTCATCATGTTCATCCTCTTCTTCTTGATCATCACGATTCCGTTCGGGATCGCGGCGTTCCGCCTGGCGGGCTACGCTCTGTGGCCATTCGGCAGGACCGTGCGCGCGGATCCCGACGCCGGCGTCGGGAGTTTCATCGGCAACATCATCTGGTTCATCTTCGCGGGCCTGTGGCTGGCGATCGGTCAGTTCGTGACCGGCGTGCTGCTGTGCATCACGATCATCGGGATCCCGTTCGGCATCGCCAACTTCAAGCTCGCCCGGCTGAGCATCAATCCGCTGGGCAAGATGATCGTCCCCATCGACCAGACACCGCAGTCGGGTTACCAGCAGTACGTGCCCGTGCAGTGAACCGTCAGACCGGTTGCGGCTCGCGGTAGGAGTTCATGGTCGCGGTCAGCACTTCACTCCAGGGCGTCGCGGTGATGCCGAAGTGCTGCTGGGCGGCGGTGGAGTCCATGACGAAGGGCGCGGCGAACTGATACGTCGTCTCCCTCACTTCGCGCACGGTCGGACTGAACAGCCCGATGGCCGCCATCATCCAACCGGGATAGGCGCTCACCTTCGGCGCCGGTAGATCGGCGATCGCCGCCAGGTCCGCCACGGCCTGCTCCTGGGTCCGCGGGGGGTTCGACGGGACATGCCAGGCCCGCCCCCAGGACGACTCGTCGGCTCCGGACGCGATGGCCAGGGTTGCGACATCAGTGACATAGGTCCAGGAATGCGGTTGGTCAGTGGCGCCGATGACCTTGACCGCCTTGCCGGCCAGAATGCGCGGGATAACCCGATCGCCCATATGACTTTCGGCGCCGGGCCCGATGTAGTCGCTGGCGCGGACTTCGACGGTCCTCGCCCGTCCCTCGGTGTGTGCCCGCAGCGCATCGGCGAACATCTGAGCTCGAATTCGCCCCTTCGTGCCGCGGGCATCCAGCGGCAGTTCCTCGGTGATGGGTCCTGACACAGGACCGTAGGCATAGAGGTTGGACACCGTCACCAGCACGGCACCCGACAGTTCAGCGGCCGAGAGCAGCGCGGCCGCCATGGGGGGCCAGTCCGTGCCCCAACGGTGGTACTGCGGATTGAGTGCGTTGTAGATGACCGACGCTCCGCGGCACAGCTCGCCCACGGCTTGTGCATCCGAGGCGTCGATCGCCACGCGAGTCGCTCCGGTGACCCCCGGACCCCGCCCGGACCGGGAGGCCAGGATCACGTCGATGCCCGATTGCGCCAGTTCCTCGGCGATGGCGCGCCCCACCGGACCTGCTCCGAAAACAACCTGACCTGACATCCGAGTCTCCCTTCAACCAAGGCGCAAACCGTGAGCGCCGCTCTCGCTTTCCACCTTGCGCCAATGGCGCGGGACTGTCAAGAGCAGTGCTCACATTTCTTACTATCGCTCTCACTTGCCGGTACTGTGGGGCCATGCCCACGAAGACCGCCGCCGGAATCCGAGCTCGCAATCGCCGCGAGCTGACCGCCGCGATCTTGGACTCGGCACGCCGCCAGCTGGCGTCCGAGGGTGCGGCCGCACTGTCTCTGCGGGCGATCGCCCGCGAACTCGATATGGCATCGTCGGCGATCTACCGCTACTTCCCCAGCCGCGATGCCCTACTCACCCAGTTGATCATCGACGCCTTCAACTCTCTGGCGGATGACGTCGCCACCGCGGAGAGCGCCGTTCCTCGGAGCGACCTTGGGGGGAGGTTCCGGGCCATCGGGCGGGCCGTGCGGACCTGGGCTCTCGCGCACGAACACGAATGGTCGCTCGTGTACGGAACTCCGGTTCCCGGCTACGCCGCCCCCCAGGACACGATCGGTCCGGCGACCCGCGTCACCGAGTTGCTGGTCGCGATCATCGCCGACGCGGCGGCGAGGGGCCTGCAACCGGGGCTACCTGTACCGACCCCTGCCGAGGAGCGCACCCTCGCCCCGATCCTGCGAGTGCTCGCTGAGCAGGGCATCACCGTCCCTGCCGAACTGATGTTCCGCGGTCTGATGGCGTGGACTTTGATGTTCGGCGCCGTTTCGTTCGAACTGTTCGGCCAGGTCCACAACGTCGTCACGCACGAACGGGCTGCCCACAACCCGTTCTACGCTGGCGAACTGGATCGGATGGTCGACTACCTGGGCCTCGGGTGACTCACCACAGGTAACTGCGCTTCTCGTCCGGTGGCAACTGCGTGATCTCGACCACCACACCGAGATCCTCTGATCCACCCCCCGCGTACAGACCCTTCAGTGGCGGGACATCGCGATAGTCCCGCCCAGAGGCGACTTTCACGTGGGCGGACGCCACGCGCCGGTCATTCGTGGGGTCGAAGGCTTCCCACCCGCCACACCAGGCCTCGATCCAGGCGTGGCTCTCACCCAGGACCGTCTCACCGATGGTCTCCTCTTCGGTGTGCAGGTACCCGCTGACGTAACGCGCCGGGATACCGAGCGCGCGCAGCAGGGACAACGACGCGTGCGAGAAGTCCTGACAAACCCCCTCTGCCGCAGCCCAGGCCTCGGCAGCCGTTGTGGAGACTGACGTCACGCCGGGGGTGTAGCGGATCCGGGAGTACACCTCGGCCACCACCGCTTCCATCGCTGCCATAGGAGTGGGCAGTGCCCTGAGTTCCTCGAGCATGGCGACCCGAGTCGGATCCTGCCAGGCGTCGTCCACGAAACCGCCCGCTGCGAGGAACTCGCAGAAGCGATCCGTCACAGCGGTGGTGTGAATCTCGTCCCAGGTCACACCGGGCGCCGCCGGATGACCTCCGGGGGTCTCCACGGTCGACAACGCAACGATCTCGAGCACCCGGTGCGGTTCGTGGATGTCGAACGATTCGACCAACGCGCCCCAGTAGTCCTCGTAGGCGTACACCACCCCGCGCGGCTCGATCTGGAGTTCGTGGTTCAGCAGGACCTGGCCACCGACCTCTGCCGGAGTCATACGTACCTCGTTGAACGACGCGTGCACATCGGTGACGTAGCGATACCCGGATCGGTGCGTGATCTTGAGGCGGCGGCCGGGCATCAGTGGCTCCACACGATGGTGCCGGCCTGATGGAAGAACCCGCGAGTAGCGCAGTCGCTGGCGCGTAATGCGGCGAGTTGGGAACGTCCGGCGAGCACATCGATCTCAGCTGGGGAAGGCTCCACCGCGTACTCCAATTGGGACCGCAGCATGCCCACTTCGCGCAACAAGTCGCCACCATCACTGGCGCCCACCCGCTCGAGCCCCCGGACGGACAGCTCCGCCTGCTCAGCACAGGCACGCAGTGATCGCGGGAACGTGTCGTCCAGCACCAGATACCGCCGCACCGAATCGCCATCCATGGGATCGCGCGTCCGCAGGAAAGCGCTCAACGCTCCTGCGGCACGCAGGGTCGCGACCGGTCCGCTGTCCGGCCACAACTGGTCGTGACGCACACCGAGCAGCCGCGCCGTCATGTCGATGCGTTCCAGGGATCGGCCCAAAGAGAGGAACAGGTAGCCCTCATCGCGCGACATGGTCCACTCGACCACGCCGTTGACCACGAGCAGACGCTCCATCACTCGTTGCAGCGCGACCCCGGGGCTGGCCGCGAAGACCATGCCGCGGCTCAGCGCGATGTGTGTGGCGTTCAGCGCCTCGAAGACCTCGCCGGACAACTGATCGCGGATGCTGCGTGCGTTCTCGCGCGCAGCTGCGATGGATCCGACGATGGTGGAAGCGTCCTGAGAAGAGCCGATGACGGCCCCGACCAACCCCGGAGCGTCGTGCACAGGGACGCTGGGAAGTGACAGCGAGTCCAGCAGGATGGCGCACGCTACGTCCTCGGGCACTGTGCGGTCCTCGATCAACAACTGATGGTGCTCCGCAAGCAGGCGAGCCGTGGCCTCGGAACGTTCGATGTAGCGACCGATCCAGAAGAAGGACTCCGCGATCCGACTCAGCATGGGGCTCCCCCTTGCTGTTGTTGTTGGCCCTCCTGCTGTCGGTGGCGCTCGTCGTGGGGCCGGGGAGCATGCGTGCGCGCGATGCCGGTGGTGGGGGTCCGGCGTACCCGTCGGACAGGTCGAGGTGCCAGGCGCCCCGGAACGGCATCGTCATCTTCGAGGACCCACGTGTCCTTCGAGCCGCCGCCCTGACTGGAGTTCACGACCAGAGAGCCCTCGGGCAGGGCCACCCGGGTCAGTCCGCCCGGAAGCACGAAGATGTCCTCGCCGTCATTGACGGCGAACGGTCGCAGGTCCACATGACGAGGGCCGAGGAAACCGTCGTCGACCGCAGTGGGCGCGGTCGAGAACGTGACGACCGGCTGGGCGATCCAGCCCCGGGGATCCTCCAGGACTTTCTCGCGAGTGGCTTCCAACTCCTCGTCAGACGCTTTGGTGCCGATGAGCAGTCCCACTCCCCCGGACGCGTCGGACGGCTTGAGCACCATGCGGTCCATCCGACCCAGGACGAATGAGCGCTGATCGGGGTCCTGCAGGTCGAAGGTGTCGACGTTGGGCAGGATCGGACTCTCGTCCAGGTAGTACGCGATGAGGTCGGGGACATACGGATAGACGGCCTTGTCATCCGCGACACCGTTTCCCACTGCGTTGGCGATCGACACGTGGCCGGAGCGGGCCGCGTTCAGGATTCCCGGCACTCCCAGCACCGAGTCGAACCGGAAATGGAGTGGGTCCAGATACTCGTCGTCGATACGCCGGTAGACGACGTGGACACGCTGCGGCCCGGAGGTCGTGCGCATCCACAAGAATCCGTCCCGGCAGTACAGATCCCGCCCCTCGACCAGTTCGACGCCCATGCGTCGCGCCAGGAACGCGTGCTCATAGTGCGCCGAGTTGTGCACTCCGGGGGTCAACACCACGACGACGGGCTCGTCGACACCGCGTGGGGCGGCGGCTCGCAGCGCGTTCAGCAACTGTTCCGGGTACTCCTCGACCGGACGCACACGGTGACCGCCGAACACCTCGGGCAGCACGTGCGCCAGGGCGCGCCGGTTCTCCAGAACGTAGGACACGCCTGACGGGTTGCGCAGATTGTCCTCGAGCACGCGGAACGCACCCTGTTCGTCTCGGATCAGGTCGATTCCCGCCACGTGGATACGGACCCCGTTGGGTGGGCCGAAGCCGGCGGCCGCACGGTGGAAGTGCGTGCTGGAGACGATGAGGCGGCGCGGCACGATGCCGTCGGCGAGAACCTCTTGAGGTCCGTACAGGTCGGCAAGGAACGCCTCCAGCGCACGAATGCGCTGCTTGACGCCCATCTCGATCCGGGCCCAATCCTCGGCCGTAAGGATGCGCGGTACCAGGTCCAGCGGAAGTGGACGTTCGCGTCCGGACAAGGTGAAAGTGATGCCCTGCTGATCCAGATAGGCGTCGCGCAACCGGCCGCGTTCGAGCATGCCTTCCGGACCCAGTCGCTCCAGTGCCCGCAAGAGCCCGGCGTGAGTCGGGCGCGGATGTTCCTCGGCGTCGTACATCTCGTCGAAGGGCATCCCGCCGGACGACACCCCGGCGGACGACACCCCGGCGGACGACACCCCGGCGGACGGCGTCCCTGGGGAGGGCGTCCCTGCCGAGGGCGTTTCGGCGGACGGCGGGTCCGACTCGACCCGACTCATGCGTCCCTCCCGGGTTTACGCGCTGTTACCGGCGGGTAGCACGATCGCGTCAGCCCTCCGCGGGGGAGGGGGTTGGCGGGGACGTTTCTCAGTCCAGCCACTTCGGCGGCTTCCCCACCAACGCCACGATGGCCCCACCCAAGGCAGCTCCGAGGCCGGTGGACACACTGTCCACTCCCGGCAGGAACCACAAGAACCCGCCGACCACAGCGCCGACGATCCCACCGCCGACAGCGGCAACCGCAACCCACTTGCCCTTGGCGGCCGACCCGGTCGTCGCCACTTCTTTGGAGCGTTCGACTGGGGCGGGGGCAGGCGTCGCAGCCGTACCCGGGTTGTCGAACTGGTCGATCTCGCGCATCAGTTTGGCGAGTTCGTCATCGTCCATGCGCCTACTCTAGTCGCGCAACAGCGAAGAGATACCCCCGAGAAGGTCTCGCGAGACGTGGCGGAGTGAGCGGGACGAGTAGAGGCCATGATCAAGTACCTCGGATCCAAGCGCAGACTTGTTCCTGCCCTGACTGCCATCGCCGCCGCCCTCTCGGCGCGATCGGGCGTGGATCTTTTCACCGGCACGACCCGGGTGGCACGGGCCTGGAAGCAGCATGGCGTCCATGTGACGGCCGTCGACTCCGCTTCCTACAGCCACGTGCTCGCCCGCTGCTTCATCGGCACCGACGCCGCCGACATCGATCATGACGAGGTTCAGCGAGTCGTCGCTGAACTCAACCTGCTGCCCGGCCGCGACGGGTACTTCACCGAGACTTTCTGTCGCCGATCGCGATTCTTCCAAGAGCACAACGGGCAGCGCATCGACGCGATCCGCGACGCGATCGAGGACTTTCGCGGTACCGCCCTGCATCCGGTGCTGTTGACGTCGTTGTTGCTGGCGGCCGACCGAGTGGACTCCACGACTGGTGTCCAGATGGCCTATCTCAAACATTGGGCACCGCGGTCGTTCCACGACCTCCACCTCGAGGTTCCGGACCTCTTACCCGGACCGGGCACCGCCCTGAGGGCCGATGCCACCGCCGTGGTCGACGACCTGCCGTCGGTCGACCTGGCCTACTTGGACCCGCCCTACAACCACCACCGGTACGAATCGAACTACCACATATGGACGACTCTCGTGGCCGGAGACGAGCCGGAGCACTACGGAGTGGCCTGCAAGCGCCTCGACCTGCGCACCGACCCCCACCGCAGCCCATTCAACCGTCGCCGGGAGTTCGCCGGAGCACTCGCCGGGGTTGTCGCGAGCCTGCGGGCAAACACGGTCGTCGTCTCCTATAACGACGAATCCTGGGTCGATGCCCACGAGATTCGACAATGGCTATTGGGGGCGGGGCACCAGCGCGCCGAGGTACTGACCTTCGATTCAGCCCGCTATGTGGGTGCTCGGATCGGTATTCACGATCCCCATGGGGTCAAGGTCGGCACCGTTGGGCGCCTGCGCAACCACGAGATGCTGGTCGTGGCCGGATCCACCGATGACGTCGCAGCGGCACTCGACGCAGCGCGCTCCCACGGAGGCGTGGTAGTCGCACTGGCCCACGGCAGATGATCCGAGTAGAGTCCCCATTCGGCGACTGATCTGGCGCCCTCCCTCCACGACCTCCTCAGAGGTATTTCGGCCCTTTAGCATGCACTCGGGCGCAAATCCCGCAAGACTGGGCGGCGTGTCGCGAACGATTCGGTTACTTCTGCTGTCGGTTCTTGGTCTGATCACGGCGGGGGCTGCTGTCCCAGCCGCAGCCAAGGCGCCCGCAGCGCCGCAACTGCTTGAGTATCCGATGCCCCCCCGGGCACTGCCCGACGCTTTGAGCGACAAGGCCCAGGCGGCTCTGCCCAAGGTCGAGCGTCGCGTGGTGTCCGTGATCGGTGACGCCATGGACCAGGAGGCGCTGATGCCGGTCCAGGTCGTCTCAGCCCTGTACATCAAACGCGCCTTCCGCAAGTCCCTGGGCAATGCAGCCTTCGACAGCGCGCTGAGGATCGCGTGGCGCGAGAGCCGCCTGCTGCCCAACGTCGTCAATGACACCAACACGAACGGGACGAAGGACTGGGGCTTGTTCCAGTTGAACGATGGCGGAACCCTGCAGTTCGCCGGTGGCGCGCCCGGGCCTGATGTCCTGCGACCCAACTGGAATGCCCGCGCGGCCGCCCGGATCGTCTCACAGGTCGGCTGGGGCCCCTGGGGCGGAATGCTCTGACTCTTGCCTGCAGCGGGTCAGCGCACGGCTGCGCCGTCTGATGGAGTGACCGCGAACAGTTCAGGGGCGACACCGGTCGCCGCCAGGTAGCGCCGCGAGATCTCGGCGGAAGCCGACTCGACCGCCGAGTTCTCGATGAGATTGACGGTGCAGCCGCCGAAACCGGCACCCGTCATGCGAGCGCCGATGACTCCGGGAGTCGCCCACGCGGCCTCCGCGAGCGCATCCAGGTGGGGACCCGTCACACGGAAGTCATCGCGCAGGGATTCGTGGGACTGCCGCATGAGAGCGCCGACCCGCGCGAGGTCGCCTGCTGCCAAGGCTTCGGCCGCAGCGATGACACGCTGATGCTCAGTAATGCTGTGCCGCGCCGCGGCGAGGAGGTCCTGTTCGGCCAACGCCGGTTCCAGACGGTCGAGGGTGGCCAGGTCAACAGACACCAGATCGGGGAACGATCTCTCCGATTCGGCGTTGATGACGTCGAAGGCTCGATCGACGGCCGCGCGGCGCTCGTTGTAGGCGGAGTCGGCCAACTGCCTGCGGTGGTTGGTGTTGGCGATGACCACCGTACAAAGATCGACCGGCATCGGAACGTACCGGCACTCCAGGCTCGCGCAGTTCATGAGGATGGCGTTGCCGGCTCGACCCTGCGCGATCGCCAGTTGATCCATGATCCCCGACGCCACCCCGATGTACGAGTTCTCCGCGCGCTGGCAGAGCTGCGCCCACCCCGCGGCATCGAGCCCGAACCCGAACTGCGCCTCAAGACCGACGGCCACCGCCATCTCCACACTGGCGGAACTGGACAGGCCCCCACCCTCGGGGATGTTGCCCGTGAGATAGATGTCGAATCCGTGAGTGGGTGTGAAGCCTTCTCCTGCAGCCGTGTCCACGACAGCCAACACGTAGGAGAACCACTCGTGGTCGGGATCGAACCCGGTCGCACCCAGCCGCGCGCTCACGACCCCGATGTCCGGGAAGTTCTCGGAATACCCGCGCACCACGGGCTCGGTCCGGGGAAGGAACACCGCGGTGGTCCCGCGATCCAGTGCCATCGGAAGCACCAGTCCCCCGCTGTAGTCGATGTGGTCACCGATCAGATTCACCCGTCCCGGGGATCGCACCACAATCGCCGGTTGTTCCGTCGCAGGCCCGAAGATCTCGACCGCAGCGTCGATCTGCCCGTTACGAGTGACCACCGTCAGCCGCCCCTTTCCCGTGAGCGGCGCTCCTCCGCCTCTTGCGCCCGCATCTGTTCGGGCGTGGGAGCGCCCCCGCCGAAGCGAGCGGGCCACCACCACGTTCCGGGGGCCGGCTTGTCCGGGTAGCGCTCGATGGTGTCGTCGTACAACTTCACCATCGCCGCTCGCATCCGCCCGGTTGCGGCGTCCGCATCCTCTGCCGGGTCGAACATCAACGGCGGACCCAGGGTCAGGGACACGGTGGCTCCGCGTTCGAGGTCGCGTTTGTGCCCCTTGGTCCACAACCGCTGGCCGCCGAACGTGATCATCGGAACGACGGGCACGCCAGCTGCGGCCGCCATTCGCACCGCGCCCGTCTTGAACTCCTTGAGTTCGAAGGACTGGCTGATGGTCGCCTCCGGGAAGACTCCGACCACCTCACCTTGCCGTAGCGAATCGACCGCACGATCGAACGCATGAGACCCCGCCGACCTGTCGACCGGGATGTGATGCATCGATCTCATGAGGGGTCCGGAGATGCGGTGATCGAAGGTGGACTTCTTCGCCATGAAGCGGACCAGACGGTGGGCGGGTCGAGCAGCGTAGCCGCAGAAGATGAAGTCCAAGTATGAGACGTGGTTGCTCGCCAGCACGGCACCTCCCGTGCGCGGGAGATTCTCGCCGCCGGTCGTGACGAAGCTCAGATTGAGCAGACGGAAGAAGCCGTAGCCGCTCAGGATGATGGGCGGATAGGTGATGTCCAGCACCCCGCCACGCTATCGAAAGCACGGCCCGATGGTCCTCCCGGCGGCACACTGGGGCCCATGCCTGCAGTCGACGATACCGATCCCACCACGAGCGGATTCACCCTCGACCTGGCCGGCGGCCCGTCGGATGTCGTGTTCCTCGCCGCTGGGATGGCACTGTTCGCAGCGATCTTGTGGCTGGTCTACCGCACGATGCAGCACCCCCGCTTGCCGGTGATCCGCTCCGACACCGCGGCGCCGCGGGCGAACTGGGCGGGGGTGCTCCGTTACGTGGTCACGATCCCGATCATGATGTGCTTCTGGCTGCTCGCACTGTTCCTGCTCCTATCCGCCGCTGCGATCGAACGGACCGCCGAAGAGGTCGTTGTCGCTTCTGTGGCCATCGTCGGCGGCGCCCGCTTGCTCGCTCACACGAACGAGGCGATCGCGCATGAACTGGCCAAGACAGTGCCGATCGCGATCCTAGGCTTCTTGCTGATCGGCGGAGGATTCGCAGGAGTCGAGCAGTTCGAGCAGATCCTGAGCACAGCCCCGGGCGATCTCATGGACTCCTACTTGGTTGCGCTCATCTGTTTCGATGTCCTGCTGACGGCGATCTGGTTCGTCGTTCTGAGGCTGCGCTGGTTCCGACTGCAACGGCGTGCTGCCGAGGACAAACCGCGCCTGGGACCCTGGGGGCGCCTGTTCGCCCGCCTGCGCCGCATCGGCTACGGGCCGGGGCCACATGGTGGGGAGGAGTCGGCCGACGCCGGGATGAGAGGATCTCCCCATGGAGAAACCTGAGATCGATTTCCCTGAAGGCGACCCCCCGACCGAACTCGTCATCCGAGACATCGTGGTCGGCGAGGGAGCCGAAGCCACACCGGGCGCCACGGTCGAGGTCCACTACGTGGGCGTCGACTTCGGCACCGGGGAGGAGTTCGACTCCTCGTGGAACCGCGGCGATTCCATCGAGTTCCCCCTCCGAGGTCTGATCCAGGGGTGGCAGGACGGGATACCGGGCATGCGCGTCGGAGGACGACGTGAGCTTGTGATCCCACCGGCCCAGGCGTACGGCGAGAGTGGCGGTCACCGGCTCGCTGGCCGCACATTGATCTTCGTGATCGATCTGCTCGACGTCCGTTGAATCGGTGACGCGGCTGCCGTTCGAGATCGAGGCGACACTCGCCGACCACGGGGAACCGTCGGCCCGAGGCCGCGCCGGTGTGATCTATACGCCACATGGTCCGATCCGGACCCCGGCCTTCGTCCCGGTGGGCACCAAAGCCACCGTGAAGTCGGTCCTCCCTGAGTCGTTGGCAGCACTGGGGGCACAGGCGGTTCTGGCCAATGCCTATCACCTGTACCTGCAGCCGGGGCCAGACATCGTGGCCGCGGCCGGGGGTGTCGGGGCCTTCATGAATTGGCCGGGCCCGACCTTCACCGACAGCGGTGGGTTCCAGGTGATGTCCCTGGGCGTGGGCTTCAAGAAAGTTCTAGCGATGGATCCGACAGCCATTGCCTCGGACGATGTGATTGCCCCCGGCAAGGACCGGTTGGCGCACGTCGACGAGGATGGCGTCACCTTCAAGTCCCATCTCGACGGTTCGATGCATCGCTTCACTCCCGAGATCTCCATGCAGGTGCAACGGCAGATCGGTGCGGACATCATCTTCGCCTTCGATGAGTGCACCACGATCATGAACACGCGCACCTACCAAGAACAATCCGTCGCACGTACCCAGCGGTGGGCCGTGCGCTGCCTCGACGAACATCGCCGCCTTGCCGAGGTGCACCCGGACCTCCCGCGCCAGGCCCTGTTCGGTGTCGTCCAAGGGGCGCAGTTCGAGGACCTCCGTCGCCGGGCAGCCGCTGACCTGGCAGCTCTGGATCTCGATGGATACGGCATCGGTGGAGCCTTGGACAAAGCTGAACTCGGCACGATCGTGTCGTGGGTCTGCGCTGAACTGCCGACGGACCGACCTCGTCATCTGCTCGGGATCGGCGAACCGGACGACCTGTTCCCCGCGATCGCAGCCGGTGCCGACACCTTCGACTGTGTGGCCGCGTCAAGGGTGGCGCGAAACGCTTCCGCCTACCGTCCGGAGGGCCGGTTCAATCTCGTGTCGGCCGCGAATCGGCGCTGCTTCGAACCAATCGACGAGGAGTGCGACTGCTACACGTGCGGGCATTACACCCGCGCGTACCTGCACCATCTGTTCAAGGCCAAGGAGATGCTCGCTGCGACTTTGGTGACCATTCACAACGAGCGGTTCATCGTGCGGCTGGTCGATCAGATCCGGGACAGCATCATCATGGGCTCATTCCGGGAGTTGGAAGCGGAGTTCCTGGGTCGCTACCGCACTGCCGCTTCGGCGTAGGTCGGCTCGGCCCGCTTCACGGCCGCGATGATGCGGTACGTGACCGGCAGCAGGATCACTTCGACGGCCGTCTTGTACAGGTAGCCCACGATGACGTAGTTCAGGAACTCCGCGCCGGTGATGATTCCGTAGAAGGCAACCGTGCAGAACACGACGGTATCGGCCAACTCCCCGACCGCAGTCGACCCCAGCAACCGCAGCCACAGCGACTTCTCCTTGGTTCTTTCCTTGATCCGGACCAGAACGTAGGCGTTGAGCAACTGCCCCGCCAAGAAGCCCAGGATGCTGGCGAGCACGATCCGAGGCACGAATCCGAGAACCGCCTCGAAGGCCTCCTGGTTGGGCCACCCGTCAGCAGCAGGTGACACCTGGATGAGCAGGAAAGTCACCGCCGCCAGGATCGACATCGCGAATCCGAGCATGATCGCCCTACGAGCCGCCCGGAAGCCGTACACCTCGGTGATCACATCGCCGAGGATGTAAACCAAGGGGAACAGGAAGGCTCCGCCATCGGTGATGAGGGGCCCGACCGCGATCAGTTTCGTCGCCCCGATGTTGGACAGGATCAACAGCCCGACGAAGACGGCCACCAGCGTGGGGTAGGGACCGCCTGGAACGCTCGCGAACCGGATATCAGCGGGGGTACGGGTGGCAGTCATACGAAGACCATTGAAACAGGAGATCTAGTTTCATTGAGACAGCAGTCAGTACCCCGACGTTTGCGATGCATCGCAGGCTTGGATCGGTCCGGGAACCGATGTGGATCCGGGAACCGATGTGGCTCCGGGAACGTGTGGCATTGCGCACGCCTTCGGATCGGTGGGTTTGATGCTCGAGACGTCGGGCACGACGAGGGCCAAAGCATCGACAAGATTGGAATGCAGCGTGCTGAAGGGATTCAAGGACTTCATCCTTCGGGGGAATGTCATCGATTTGGCAGTCGCGGTCGTCATCGGCGCCGCTTTCACGGCCGTTGTCACCGCTGTGACCAAGGGCCTCATCCAACCGATCATCAACATGTTCTTCGGGCTCCTCGGAATTGGTGCCGAGGGTGTT
Organism: Candidatus Nanopelagicales bacterium; assembly: GCA_037045355.1. Taxonomy (NCBI): domain Bacteria; kingdom Bacillati; phylum Actinomycetota; class Actinomycetes; order Candidatus Nanopelagicales; species Candidatus Nanopelagicales bacterium. Next base: position 91,849 of record JBAOHO010000016.1, read on the forward strand.
GGCGGCACACTCAGCCTCCCCTACGGTCAGACCCTGGATCTCGGACTCATGATCACCGCGGTCATCACATTCCTGATCACCGCATTGGTTGTCTACTTCGTCTTCGTGGCGCCCATGAACGCCGCCAAAGCCCGCTTCGCCAAGACCCCCGAGGAGGAGGCTGAAGAGCAGATCGAACTTCTCCGGGACATCCGCGACCTGCTCGTTGATCCCGAGGCGGCCCGGGCGCGGCTGGCCGAGTCGGACTCCAAGGACTCGACTAGCTGACCGAGCGCGCCAGATCCCGCGCCACGGATCGCAGCAACTCCGCGGCGCGGGCAATCGCGTCCGCGGAGTCCCTGGCGTGGGACAGCAGAGTGGTCACACCGGCGACACCGGCGGCCTGGGCCACCTCCGGCGTCAAGTTCGACTGCCCCGCTACGACCAACACAGGGGTGTTCCCCGCCGCGCTCACGACGCCCGACACGACCTTGCCGTGCAGGGATTGCTCATCGAAGCGACCTTCGCCAGTGATGACGAGGTCGGCTGAGTCACACAGGCGGGCAAGGCCGGTGACCCGCATGATCAAGTCGATGCCGGACTGACGTTCACCCCCGAGAAGCATCAGTCCGAACCCCAGACCGCCTGCCGCACCGGCTCCGGGTCGGGTGATCAGGTCAGGCGCAGCGCAGCAGCTCGCGAAGCCGCCGAGGATCGACTCGAGTCGGTCGATATCGGCCGGTGTCGCCCCCTTCTGCGGTCCGAACATTCGACTCGCACCTTCGGGACCTAGCAGCGGGTTGTCCACATCGCTGGCTATCACGATGTCTATGCCGGCCACGGCCGCGCGAGCGGGCGCAACGTCGACATCCGCCACTTCGACCAGCCCTGCCGGACCGAGACTCATGTCCTGCGGGGGCGCCCTCCTCGTTGCGCGCCACCGCCCCCAGCGCGGCCAAGAGGCCCGCGCCGGCATCGTTCGTGGCCGATCCCCCGAGTCCGACGATCATTCGCCCGGCACCGGCCGCCACGGCGCGGCGAATTAGTTCGCCGACGCCGTAGGTCGTGGCGCGCATCGGATCCCGGTGCCGCCCATCCACCAGGTGCAAGCCACATGCCTGCGCGGATTCGACGTACCAGTCCGACCCGGACACGAACGTCCGTGCCGGGGTCGGTTCCCGCATCGGTCCACTCACGTCAGTGATTGCGATCTGACCCGGGACGCCGGTCGCGAGACAGTCGATGAACCCGGGACCGCCGTCGGACAAGGGCACTTCGACGACGTCGTCACCGGGTCGGATGTCGCTCCAGCCGTGGTGGAACTCGGCTGCGACTTCAGACGCCGGCAAAGATCCGGCGAACTTGTCGGGCGCGATGACCACTCTCACCTGGCCAACGGTAAGCCCGGACATGCCATGAACGACCTCCACGAGCCACATCTTCACCGGGCTGATCCGGGGCGTAGGTTGGACTCTGAGGTGATCGCATGTCAGTTCTGGTGGTTTACGAATCGATGTTCGGCGATGCGCGTGAGATCGCCGAGGCGATCACCGCCGGCATCGCGGCCAACCACCCAGCGCGATGTGTCGACGTGAGCGAAGCGCCAGACGAGATCCCGGTCGACGTCACGTTGCTCGTGGTCGGAAGCCCCAACCATGCGTTCGGCCTTCCCCGCCCCGAGAGTCGGGCTGACGCGGCCAAGCAGGCCGAAGGGCGGCCACTCGTGTCGCAGGGCCGAGGAATCCGCGAGTGGCTCGAGGTGGTGCATCCAGCCGGTGCGACGAAGGCGGCCACTTTCGACACTCGGATGGATCACCCCAAGATGCTCACCAAGATGGATCACGCGTCACGCACGTCCGCCAAGCGACTCAAGAAGGCCGGTTTCGACGTGCCCACGGACTCGGAGCATTTTGTTGTGAGCGATGTCCAGGGCCCGTTGGCTCCCGGTGAGGTCGAACGAGCTGAGCAGTGGGGACAGGCCTTGAGCCGCTACGCCTGATCTATCGGGCCTCGGCGTGGTGAGCCTCAGCAGCCGGGTGCCGGTAGCGCGGATCGCTGGATCAGGGTTGGACACCGCGAGCAGTGGATTTCTCGGCGAGCGCCACCAGTGAATCACCGGTGAGCCGGTTCACGGTCCACTCGCCCATCCACTGCGCCCCTTGACTGCGATAGAAATCGATCGCAGGCGTGTTCCAGTCCAGCACCCACCACTCCAGCCGACCGTACCCGCGCTCGACACATTCGCGGGCCAAGCGAGCCAGCAGAGCCTCGCCGAAGCCGCGACCGCGGAACTGAGGCCGGACATAGAGGTCTTCAAGGTAGATGCCGTGCCGTCCCAGCCAGGTCGAGAAGTTCAAGAACCACAGGGCGATGCCGGCCAGCTCGTCGCCACCGGTGTCGAGGACGAAGCAGTGGACGGCCGGAGCACCCGAGGGGGTGTCCCGACCATCGAAGAGCGCCGCTCGCAACTGATCCTCGGTCGCAACCGCTGCCGTCGGTTCGCGTTCGTACTCCGCGAGTTCACGGATCATCGCCAGGATGTCGGGGACATCCGCGGGTTCCGCTGCACGGATTCGAGCATCGCCGATGGTTGTCATGGCGGTCAGCCTGCCAGGTCAGTGTGAAGAACACTCAGCGCACAATCCGAAGATCTCCAGCGTGTGGCTGACATCGGTGAAGCCCCGGTCGGCGGCGACCCGATTTGTCCAGTTCTCGACAGCGACTCCAGAGACTTCCTCCGTCCGGCCGCACGACCGGCAGACCAGGTGGTGGTGATGTCCTGCGCTGCAGGACCGATAGAGGGTCTCACCATCGGGGCGGATCAGGGCGTCCACTTCTCCGCGATCGGCCATGCGGGCAAGGGATCGGTAGACCGTGGCGAGGCCGATCCGGTCGCCGCGGCTGCGCAGGGTCTCGTGCAGTTGTTGGGCACTTCGGAACTCGCCAGTGTCCGCGAGGAGATCCCGGATCGCCACCTGTTGCCGTGTCAGTCGGGGTTCCACACTCGTCACGGTGCCTCCTCAGGTCGATCTGTGGCTGAGAGACTGCGCCACCGCGGCGACGACGAACACGGCCAGCGCCAATATCACGATCGCAGGTCCCGGGGGGAGGTCCAGATAGAAGGAGATCACCAGCCCGACGACTGCGGAGAAGACTCCGATCACGACGCCGGTGACGGCTGTGGCGGCGAATGATCGCGTGAACTGCTGCGCTGCGGCGATAGGCACGATCATGATCGCGGACACAAGAAGCAGGCCGACGGTCCTCATCCCGATCACGACCGTGACGGCTGTCAGAACGCTGAGGAGAAGACTCATGGCGCGGACGCGGATGCCTTGAACATGAGCCAGATCGGGGTCCAGCGAAACGAGGAACAACTCCCTGCCGAAGACTGCGAGGACGAATCCCGTCGCGGCAGCCGCCACAGCGAGAACGACGATGTCGGCGGCGGCCACAGTGGCCAGTGACCCGAACAGGTACTGATTCAACGAGGCCGACGAGTTTCCCGGTGACAATGACGCCAGCAACACGCCGCCCGCGATTCCGCCGTAGAACACCAACGCCAGCGCGACATCGCCGACCGTCCTGCTGCGGTACCTGATCAGCTCGACCGCGAGTGCGCCACACACTGCGATGACGAGAGCGGTGGTCACGGGCTGTGTTCCGACGAGAAAGGCCAGGCCCACGCCGGTCAGTGCGACATGCCCCATACCGTCGCCGAGCAACGCGAGACGACGCTGCACCAGGAACACGCCCACGAGCGGAGCGAGCAGTCCGATGATCAGCGAGGCGATGAGGGCTCGCTGCATGAAGTCGTAGGACAGAAGACTCATGGCCCACCCCACACTCCCGCGTCGGCAGCAGGCGGATCATGGTGACCATGGGGGTCATGCAGAGTCGTCGGTGGCGGTGGCGGACCGTCGTACAGGACCGATCCTGCCGGTTGGCGACCCAAGACGACGACACGAGACACGAGGTCGGCGAGCACCCCCAACTCATGGGTCACCAAGATGACCGTGGCACCCTGACCGCGCAGTTCCGCAAGCATGTCGTGCAGCCGCCCGACGTTGTCCTGGTCGACCCCGGCTGTCGGTTCATCGAGCAGCAGGACGTCCGCACCCTTGGCCAACGCCGCCGCGGTCATGACTCTGCGCTGTTGACCGCCCGACAACTCGTGGAAGGACGTCGTGCGGCGCTCCCACAGCCCCACCCTCTCCAGGGCGGCTTGGACCCGCTCGCTGCGCCCGCGGGGTCGCCAACGACCCGCCGGCGAGATGAGTCCGGCGTTGACTACCTCGCGCACCGACACCGGGACCGCTCCGGCCGCCAGCAGATGCTGCGGCACGTAGCCGATTCGCGCCCAGTCCGCGAAGCGGTTGACCGGGGTACCGAGAATCTCCGCCGTGCCCTGGGTCAGCGGTTGCAGACCCAGCAGGACTCGCATCAGCGTCGTCTTGCCCGATCCGTTCTCTCCCAACAGCGCCAGGAACTCCCCCGGTTCTATTGCGAGGTCGATCCCCCCCAGGACGGTCTCACCGCCGAGGTCGACCCTCCCATCGGTGACCTGGAAGGTCAGGGACACGGTTGTCCCTTGACGACAGTGGCGAGGTTGTCGTCCATGACAGTGAGGTAGTTCTGGTCACTACCGGCAGGCAGGCCCTCGAGCGGGTCCAGTACCGCTGTGCGGGCGCCGGTCTCGGCGGCCACCGTCTCGGCGACCTTCGGATCGACGAGCGTCTCGAAGTAGATGGTGCGGACGTCGTTCGATCGCACGAAGTCGGTCACCTCTGCCACCTTGCCAGGGCTTGGCTCGGCCTCGGGCGAGAGCCCACTGATGCCCACCTGAGTGAAGTCGTAACGGGCGGCGAGGTAGCCGAAGGCCTCGTGGCTGACGACCAGATCCCGGCTGGAGCATTTGGCAGTCTGTTGGGCCCATTGACGGTCCAGTGCCGTGAGTTGGCCGTCCAGGTCATCGGCGTTACGTGCGAAGGTCTCGGCGCCGCCTGGCGCGACTTGAGCGAGTTTGCCCTCGACTGTGCCGGCAATGGTGACCATGTTCTGCGGATCGAGCCAGATGTGCGGATCGTTCCCGATCAAGGGAATACCCGCGCTGACATCGACGGCCCGGTCCGCACCGACCTGCTCCACCGCCTGATCGACTGCTGGCTGGAAGCCCTTGATGTACAAGATCAGGTCCGCCTCGCCGAGTTCCGCCACCTGCTGCGGTGACAGTTCGACATCGTGAGGTTCGGCGCCGGCAGGTGTGAGCCCGACTACGGTGACGGCATCACCGCCCACCTGCTCGGCCGCGAACTGCAGGGGGTAGAAGGCGGCCATGACGGTCACCTCCTGACCATCGGCTGAGGATTCGGAGGAGCTTGTGTCAGCCGATGCGCAGGCTGTCAACACCAGCGCGGTCAGGCCGGCAACGAGAGTTCGAGACATGAGAGACATACCTCATGCAATCGCACATGAGAATCATTGTCAATAAGTACCTTGGCTGGACTCTCTTCACCGGCGCGTTTCCCGTAGCCTTTGGGGCGCGTTCGGTAGTCAACATCACGCAGCGAACGGGAAGTGGAGTTCTCCCCCGTGGAACTCCACCTACCGCTCGCAACTACACGGTGACAGTGGGTACTTAAGTCCGGCTTAAGGCCGGTTCCCATGAGCGTGGGAGCGCGCGACACCGCGGACCGCCGGTCTCGGACGGGGAGGCTTGTCGAAGGGGGGCGGACAGATGCACATCCGTTTGATGGGCACGTTCGCGGTCCAGGCAGACGATGGCACGACGTTGGATTGTGGGGGCGCCAAACAACGCGCCGTTCTGGCGCAACTTGCGTTGGAGGCCAAAACGCCGGTCTCCGTCGATCGCCTGGCAGAGGGACTCTGGGGAGAGCAGGTTCCCGAGAAGTATCGGCAGATCATCCAAGTTTACGTGTCCAATCTCCGCCGAACTCTGGACCCCGAACGTGGCTCGGGATCCCCGAGCCGGATCTTGCGTCGGGGAGGCGCCTACGAACTCGAAGCCGGGGACGATGAAGTCGACGTGATCGGACTCAACCGGGCCGTGGCCCAGGCGGTGGCCGGACTGAACCTGGGGAAGCCGCACACTGTGGCAGCCGCTCTCGCGCCCTCCCAGGAGATCTGGACGAGTACTCCGTTGGCCGACCTGACCGAGTTGCCGTTCGTGACCGACTGGACGGATTCCCTCGACGGCCTGCGGCTCACGGCCACGGAGCTGCTGGCTCAAGCTCGACTCGATCTTGGCGAACATCAACTCGTCGCCGATGAGTTGCGCGGCCTGGTCCACCGATATCCCGGCCGCGAACGCCTGTGGGAGATCCTGGCCCTCGCTCAGGTTCGATCGGGTCTCCAGCAGGAGGCGCTGGACACCGTCCAGCAAGCCAAGCGCGAATTGGTCGCCGAGTTCGGACTGGATCCCGGCCCCGCACTGCAAGATCTCGAGGAACGGATCCTGCGGCAGGACTGGACCGTTCTCGGCGTGACACCTCCCCGCGTTGCCGCCGACTCCGTACCCTGCCCCCTCAGCCCTATCCTCGGTCGCGGCGAACTGCTCAGCGACATCGTCGGCGCCCTCAGTTCGGGGGTCCGCCTCGTCGTGCTGTCCGGCCCCGGGGGCGTGGGCAAGACCCGCCTGGCACTCGAAGCTCTCAACCAGGACGACCCAGCGGTTCGCGGTGCCGTGTGGGTGCCGTTCGCCGATGAGCCACCCGGTTCGACAGTGCGAGAGGTGATCGCGCGCCGCCTGGCGGTGACCGAGAGCGCACTGGACCTCACGTTGACCTCTGTCGATCTACTGGCCCTGGACAATCTCGAACACATCACCGATGCCCACCGTGCGGTGGCCGAACTGCTCTCCCGCCACCGCCACCTGAGGATCCTGGCCACTTCCCGCGGGTCGTTGGGTGTCGGCGGAGAGAGGGTCTGGGCGGTGGGTCCGCTCGCAGACGGGCCAGCAATCTCACTCTTCACCGACAGAGCTAGGTCGGCGATGCCCACGTTCACCGGGGACCGGGACGACATCGTGGAGTTGTGTCGCTGCCTCGACAGTCTGCCGCTGGCGATCGAACTGGCCGCGGCGCGCGTGGTGACGTTGGACCCACACGAACTCCTGCGTCGAATGCCGGAGATCACCGAACTGAGATCCGATACCGCCCTGTCCGGGCGACAGTCATCTGTCGAGGCGTCGGTGGCCTGGAGCGTGGACCTGCTGAGTGAGCACCAGCGCGAGGCGTTGACGGCTCTCGCCGCACTGGCCGGTGCTCCCGATCCCGACGAGGTTGTGGCCGCAGTGTCTGCCCTGTCTGACCGACCATCCGATCAGCACCTGCAAGCGATCGAGGCCCTCGCCCGACTTGGTCTCGTGCAGCCTCTGGAGACTCGTTCCGGTCGCCGGTTCAACCTCCTGCAGACGGTGCGAGCGGCTGTGACGCCTGAGCCGGACGAGGTGAGGCACGCCAACTTGGCGGTCGCCGACTACTGGGCGAACCTGGACAAGGGACGCAGTCCTGTGAGTGGTTGGACCCCGGTCCGCCTCGCAGCATTGGACGACGATCTCGCGATTCTGCGCGGAGTCGTGAGGGTATTGGTCGAGAACGACGGAGGGGAGCAGGCCGCTCGCCTGCTCTCGGTACGACGCCAAGGGCTTGCCTGGGTGGGTCGACAGGATCTATTGGCCGAGCTGTGCGATGAGATTCTCCGTGGCGGTGTTACGAATCCGTGGGAGCGGCGGATCGAGGTCGTGGCGGGGAGCGCTACGTACAAGTTGAATGACCTGGCTCGCACAGCAACGCTACTGAAGTCAATCGATGAACTCGATCCTCTCGATCAGACTCACCGGGTGGTGGGCTACGCGTATCGATCCGCCCTCAAAGCCGAGTGCGACGATCTCGACGGGGCCGCGGCCGATGCTGAGGCGGCCATCCACGCCGCCGGGGAAGACGAAGACCTGCTGCAGATTGCGCATAGCGCCGCTGCCTGGACGGCTCGGCGACGCCACGAACTGCCCGCCGCCGCCGATCACGCCAAGGCCAGCCTGGCGCTGGCTCGCGACGATCTGCAGGTAGTGCTGGCGTCCCGCGATCTGGCGAATGCGGAACTCCTCGCCGGTCATCCGGAGCGCGCCATGCGGATTCTGAACGACTGCCTGCCACGGTCGGTGGCCTTGGGCGACGCGGTCGAAGCGGAGGTCGGTATCACTCTGGGAATCGCCCATCTGCTTTCGGGGGCGCCGCGGGATGCCCTGCGAGCCTTCGAGTCGGCCCTGAACAGGATTTACGGACTGTCCGACCCCGGTTTCACTCTGGAGCTCGTCACGGCGATCGGCCTCGCAGGACGATCCCTGGGTGCGCAGGAGTCGCTGGAACTGATTCGGGATGCGACCGCTGCTACTCGAGCCCTTGACCTGGGGGATGACTCGGTGCCGGCCGAGCTGCGCCCACTGGTAGACCCCGTCATGGTCGAGGTGGGGGTCATCCCCAGGACGAGCCTGTCCATCGACATCCTGGTGCAACGAGCTGTGAACGTGGCCAATCAGCTGGTCACTGATCACCGCTGACGAAGTGCGCCCCCGGCAGGATTCGAACCTGCGCGCATGGCTCCGGAGGCCACCGCTCTATCCCCTGAGCTACGGGGGCTCGGGACGCCTCAGATTACCAGCAGGGATACGGTCAGGATTCGATCGCGGGTGTGCCACCTGCGGCGGCCGCAGCCACGGCCAACCCTGAGCCCAGAGCCACGAGGGCCATGACTGCCAGGACCCGGCCGCGGGATGCGGTGGCAGCGTGCGCCATCACTCCCCCACGACTCGCCGAACTCATCACCGACCCCAGCGACCCCCAGGACATGAGCGATCCCACCGACAGCGCCGAACCGATGCTGAAAGCCGACGCCGCCGAACCGACCGAGCCGATGGACAATACCGACCCGGTCGATCCGATGGACAGCAGGGAACCCTGCGAGGCGATCGACCACAGCGAACCTGAAGAGCCCATGGTTGCGATCAGTCCAGGTTCACGATGCCGCCGCAGTGGGCGGCGGCTGCGTTGATGGCTTTGTTCACGTCCCGGTAGGTGACCAGATCACCATCCATGTACAGGCGGTTGAGTCCGGCTGCCATGACAGATGCGCATTGCTTGGCCAACTGGAGTTGGGCCTGCGATGCCTGCAGTTGCTGCTTGAGGTTGCCCTCTTCGGCTGCCGCCTGAGCCTTCTCCTTCTGGTAATTCGCGTTTAGCTGCTTGAGCTCGCCGGCTTCCTTCTTGAGGTTCGCCTTGTCGACCTTGAGGTTCTTGCGGTCCGCCTCGATCTCTTTCTTGAGCTTGGCGATCTCCTTGGCCTGGGAGGCTTCCTTGGCGCCCGCCTGCTGTTCCAGTTGCTTCAACTGCGCCTGCAACTCCTCCATTTGCTGGTCGGTCGACGCCTGCAGATCATTGAGTCTGTTGTTGGTGCTGAAGCCCCACACAGCGAAACCGATCGTGGTCAGCGCCAGGACGATCGTCGCGATCTTCCAGGGCATCGACTTGTCCTTGGGCTTCTCCGCCGTCGAGGCAGCGGTGTTGGCGCCTGGCGGCGGGACGGGCGGAGGCGTGGCGGGGCCGCCAGGGCCCTGGGGCATGCCGCCGGGAGGGGGTGGGGTACTCATGGGGTCCTCCGATCCGCACCTACGTCCGTTGACGCCGTGCGCTCTTCTCTCAGGTTAGCGACCGGAAAGCGCCGGCGGTGGGAGGCCAACGCCACTGTCCCGCAGCCGGTCCAAGCGATCGACACGATCAGCACCAGCGAGGCGCAACAAGCGCACGGCCGGCAACCTCGCGCAGCGGCATCATTCCTCGACGAGGAATGGAGACGGCAGCCCGGGAGCGAAGCCCGTACCGGCCTGCCCGGGTCCGGCCACAACGGCCAAACCCACCCCAGGGGTGCCGGTCAACCGGCCGTAGGCACCGTCGATGACAGTGGCGCCCGAACCCGTCGCTCCGAGCACCAAGTCCCCGTCTGTCACGTTGCCGACCAGCCAAGCGACGGGGTCCTGTGTCACGCGTTCGACCTGGGCTCCAGAGAAGTCCGTCAGCGCATCGTCCGGCACATCCGACTCGGCAACGACGAGAAGTCCGCAGTGCCACTGAACACGCACCCGAGCGGCCAGGTCCGCCAAGACACCCGAGGTGATGACAGCGGTGTCGAGGGTGTCGGCGGCGTAGACCGGCACGACGACACGTCGCACGTGGGGCAGATCCACGATCACGAGCACCGGGACCGGGGCCGCGGCGACGATCTGTTCGGCGGATCGGTCCCGGAACCACCCAGTGACACTGCGACGCAGCCTGCTCCCGATGATCACCAGCGAGGCATCGATCTCGATGGCTGCGTTGCGCACGCCGAGGGCGGGGGTCTGATCCAGCCGCACCACCGGGCGCCCCTCACCTCCGTGTGCGGCCACGACATCGGACAGGGCTGCCGTCATCTCAGTTGCGGAACGGGACACGGCAGTCAGTTCAGTGGCGATGACATGAACAGGGTTCACCGTGCCCGCATCCGAACGTGCGATGGCCAACGCGAGCGGAAGCAGTGACTGCGCCTGAGCTTCATCGGCGAGGCCCACCACCACTCGCTCGCCCAAACGTCGGGCGTCGAGCCGCGGCACCGGCACCCGCTTAGCAAAGAACTGCGTCATCGCGGAACTGATGAGCAAACTGACGACAACCACCACGAGGACGGCGTTCAGCACCACTTCGTCGAACAGTCCGATGGCGAAACCCACAGATGCGGCGGCCAGCGTCGCGGCGGCTTGCGGCAAGGTGAGAGAGAACATCAGCCCGGCTTCGTTCCAGCTGTACCGACTGAGACGTCCGGCGATCACAGCTGCCAATCCCTTGCCGACCACGACAGCCACAGCGAACGCAGCCGCCACTTGCAGCGTCCGCGATTGGAACATGACACCCGGGTCGATCAGCAGTCCGATGGAGATCAGGAAGAACGGGATGAACAACGAGTTGCCGACGAACTCGGTCGCCTCCATCAACGGCGAGCCGTTGGGCACACTGCGGTTCAGGCCGAGCCCTGCGAAGAAAGCGCCGACGATTCCCTCGACACCGAACGCCTCAGCCACAAGGGCCGCGGCGAGGAAAGCCATGAAAACAAAGACGAAGCGGGCTGCGCGGGTCTGCCCTTGGTTCTTGAACCACCAGCGAGCCGCCCGGGGCAGCACCAACAGCGTGAACCCGCCCAGAACGGCGAGACCCACCGTCAACGTGACGAGCGGGTTCGCCTGCGAATCCCCGCCTGCCACCACCGCGAGCACGAGGAGGGCAAGCGTGTCGGTGATGACGGTGGCACCCACGGAGATGGCCACGCTGCGGCTGGCGACCAGTCCACGCCGCTGCACGATGGGATAGGTGACCAGCGTGTGTGATGCCCACACCGACCCGATCAGGACGAGCGCCCACGTGTCGAGTCCCACCCAGAGTCCCGCGATCACACCCAGCACGAACGGGAACGCGAAGGTCAGTAGACCGAACCGAACTCCCGCACCGCGGTTGCGGTTGAACAGACCGAGGTCCAACTCCAGCCCGGCGAGAAACATCAGGTAGAGCAGTCCGACCGATCCGAGTGCTTGGAGTCCGGCGCCGTCGATGAGATTGAAGGCGGCGGGCCCGATCAAGAAGCCGCCGAGGATCATGCCGAGAAGACCCGGGATTCGCAGCCGCTCCATGATCGGCGGCAGGAACAGCACGACGGCGAGGACGCAGAACAGCAGTCCCACCGCGTTATCGAGGATCGGGGGGTCCTGCGGGGGGTCGTTCACCACCGACACCAGAACCGCGATCACGCAAGTGAGGTTATGGTCCGGGGTCGTCCGGGTCCACCGGATCAGACGAGACGAAGACTGCGCACCAGACCGTGGGCACCGCCGGGTCGGTCCAGGTGACCCGGTGACGGACATGAGCCGGCAGCCAGACGGCGTTGCCGGCGGTCAGGACTCGTTCGGTGGACTCCCCCTCGATCAGCAGCCCGGCCGAACCCGCCACCACGAGGACCCACTCGTCCTCGTCCTGATCGAACCACTGCCCGCGAGGTGTCGCTTGGCCCCGCGAGACAATCCACTCGATCCGCCACCCGCGCCCGGTGACGAGGTCGGTCAGGAACTCCGCATCACCGCCCACGTCGTCGGTCGCGAGCAGGTTCCAGGTCCGGATCATGGGGTCGTAATCGAGAACTCGACGACACCGGTCCACGAGTCGCCTGGTTCCAGCACCCGCCAGCCGACATCCGACTCGCGCGCCGCCAGGTGCACGGCGTCGGTCGGACATGTGTACGGCTCGATGGCCACCGCCTCGCGGTTGGCCGGGGTGAAGACGACGACATCGCGGGTGGCGGAATCGCAGCGAAGGTCGACAGCTGCTGATCCGCCGACGAGCCGTGCCCTCGCCATCAAGCCGTCGGGATCCGGAGTGAACTGCGGTAGACCTGTCAGGACGTCGTCGAGCACCCGCTGACCAATCGCGACGGGTGTGTTCAGGTCGCAGTCCCCGGTCACGGGTTCCCGTTCGCCGGTGGGAATGAGGTCCGAGAGGACCCAGCGCTCGGCGGCGGACACTTGGAGCCGTGCCTCGGCCAGCGATTCGGCTCCCAGAGGTGTGAAGTAGGGGTGGAAGCCCATTCCGAAGGGGGCCAGCCCTTCCCCCACGTTGGCCACGTGCGAAGTGAGCCGCAGGGCTGAGTCGCCCAGATCGAAGGTGATCCGCAGTTCCAGATCGCCGGGCCAGGAGTCGGCCACCGCGGCCGCGTCGCGCGAGAGTCGGAACACCCCGGTGACGGCAGTGGGCCCTGAGGCTGCGTACTGAGTCCAGGGGCTCTTCGCGCAGAAACCGTGGATTGCGTTGGGATCCCCGGGATGGGCCGGCGGAAGGTCGTATGTCCGGCCACCGAACTCGAATGTCGCTCCCGCGATCCGGTTCGGGAACGGGAACAGGATGGGACAGCCGCTGCGGGTACCGCTGCCCCCCGCCAGCACATCTGGTTCCGCATGCATCACCTGCACCGGACCGGCGGGTGTCGGCACCCGCCAGTCGATCAGGTTGAACCCAACCGCGGGGTAGATGGTGGCTTCGGCTCCCCCGTCACTGACCAGCCGGATGAGGGTCCGGTCGGCTCCCTGCTGCGGCAACGGCGACCCCTGCGCATCGGGGACGGTGATGTGGGCTCCACTGGGGTCGATGTGCACTGCCATGCCAGGCATCGTGTCAGGTGGGTCCCGCGGACGCAGGACACCAGGCAATCCCGGGCGCAGGCACCCGAAGTAGCCGGACCCCCGAGACCCCCGGGACTCCCGGACATTCCGGACCTTCGGACCCCTCCGGCGTGGTGGCGCCGATCTGTCGGACCCCCGTGGCACGGTGACCACAAGGGCGCCGGTCGGCGACCCGGGGAGGGGAACCCGTCATGAGCGTTGCACACCAGACCGTCACCGGGCATCTCAGTCCCGCCGACTTGGACCACACCAAGGCAGACCCAGCAGGCAGCGATCGGGACTTCGCGTGCCTGGTGTGTGTCACACATCTCTCGGGTGGCGCAGATGCCCGGCGCCTGCGGTTGGTGCCCGGAGTCACCGGGGTCATCGATGATCCTGGCGAGGCGGATGTCCACATGATCGTCTCGGCCACCGGTCCACGGGAGGCACAGCGGCAGTGTGTGGAGAGAGTGACCGACGCATTACCCCAGGCAGTCGTGACCGTACCGGAGGTCGTCGACTACAACCGTGCCCTGTTGAGCTACCTCGATCGGCACGGAGACAGCCTGGCTGGGGACGACGTGACTGGGGACGACGTGACTGGGGGCAACCTCGACGACGACACTGTCACCAACGCCACGTTCGACGACGCCCAGGCCGTCGCCGAACTGCTCGAGCGGGCGTGACGGCGACACAGCGCCTCTTCTTCGCGGTATGGCCGCCACCCCCGGTTCTGGAAGCACTGGAGGTGGCTCTTGGGCCTGCGCGCCGAGAGTCACCCACGACGGTGCGGTGGCAGCCCGATCATCGCCTCCACATCACCCTTCTGTTCATGGGCAGCGACAGGACACCCGAAGCTGCCATCATCGCGGGCGACCGCGTGGCCAAATCGTTCAGTGCTGAGGGGGTCCACATCCACTCGGGGGGTCGCTACGGTGCAGTGCTGTGGCTGGGGGTCACCGGGGACTGGCTCACCACGCTTCACCGTGGCTTACGACGCCAGCTGCGCACGCCCCGCGACTCCCGGCCCTTCCGGCCGCACATGACGGTGGCCAGGGTGCGCGCGGGTCGGGCACCCGCGTCGGTCCTCGCGACTCTGAGGAGCATCGATTCCCCCGCGTGGATCCCCACCGAGTTCACGCTCGTTTCCTCTCGGATCGGGCCGGATCCGCAGTACCACGTGATCCGACGCTTCCCGTTCTCGCCGGAGACTACGCGCTGAGCCAGCGCCGCATCCCGGCCTCGCAGGCGACCAGGTCTGCCTCGGGGACCCGTTCATCAGCGGCGTGGGCCAGAGCTGGGTCCCCGGGTCCGTAGTTGACGGCAGGCACCCCAAGAGCCGCGAACCTGGCGACATCCGTCCAGCCGAACTTCGGGCGCGGCTGCGCTCCCACGGCAGTGATGAACTGCCGCGCCGCCGGCAAGTGCAGCCCAGGCAGGGCACCGGCGGCAAGATCCACGATCTCCACCTCGAAGCCGGCGAAGACTTCGCGGACATGGTCTTGCGCCTCTTGCGGGGAGCGGCTCGGAGCGAAGCGGTAGTTGACCGTGACCGCACAAGCGTCAGGGATCACGTTGCCGGCGACTCCCCCCTCGATACCCACAGCGTTGAGTCCCTCGCGGTACTCCAACCCGTCGACGAGCGCTCGGCGCGGGTCGTAGTCGACCAGCCGATTCAGGATCTCGGCAGCCTGGTGCACGGCGTTGTCCCCGAGCCAGGACCGCGCACTGTGCGCGCGGGTCCCGCTCGTTCGCACCACAGCGCGCAAGGTGCCTTGGCAGCCTGCCTCAACACCAGCCGACGTCGGCTCCATCAAGATCGCGAAGTCGGAATCCAGCAACTCGGGGTGACTGTGCGCGATCCGTTCGAGGCCGTTGAACGCCGCGTCGATCTCCTCACACTCGTAGAACACGTACGTGACATCACGAACGGGCTCGGTGACGTCATGCGCCAGTCGCAGGGCGACCGCCACTCCACCCTTCATGTCGCAAGATCCCAGCCCGTGCACAAAACCACCCGCGCGGGTGTGCGGCAGGTTCCCCGAGGAAGGCACGGTGTCGAGGTGACCACCGATCAGCACCCGATCAGGTCGGCCGAGGTGAGTGCGGGCGACGACCGTGTCGCCGTCCCTGACCACGCTCAGGTGCGGCAATCGTTCCAGGGCCTCGGTCACGGAATCGGCCAGAGCGGCCTCATGTCGCGACTCACTGGGAATGTCGACAAGATCGCAGGTCAAGGACACGACGTCGCGCGATAAGTCGAGGCGATAGGGCGGAGCAGTCGTCACGTGGGTACGGTATCCCGGTGAGCGACTCCCCACTTGAGCCCGTTACCGGTTGCGCCAGCGGGATCGGCGTGGCCACCCTGTCGGGCGGCACTGTCGTCGAGGTCTGGTACCCGCAGCCGACTCTCGGGGCCACCCCCTCAGACGTCCCCGACATCTCCACCGGGATCACCACCGACCGCATTCGCAACATCACGACGCAGACGGTGACCACCGTGATCGCAGATCTGCAGTCCCCGCCCGAATCCGTGGCGGACATGTATCTGCGGCTGCACTTGCTGTCCCATCGCCTTGTGCGGCCCCGGACCATCAACCTGGACGGAGTGTTCGGGCTGCTGCCCAACCTCGCGTGGACGGACCTGGGCCCGATCCCACTGCCCGAGTTGACCGGCGCGCGGATGCGCGCGCGAGCCCATGGCACACCGCTCACCGTCCTCGGAGTCGACAAGTTCCCGCGGATGGTCGACTACGTAGTACCAGAGGGCGTGCGGATCGGCGATGCCGACCGGGTCAGGCTTGGGGCGTACCTCGCCCACGGCACGACCGTCATGCACGAAGGGTTCGTCAACTTCAACGCCGGGACTTTGGGAGTCTCGATGGTCGAAGGTCGTATCAGCGCCGGCGTGGTCGTCGGAGACGGCTCCGATATCGGCGGGGGCGCGTCGATCATGGGCACACTGTCGGGGGGCGGCAAGGAGGTCATCTCCATCGGGTCCGGCTGCCTGATCGGCGCGAACGCCGGGTGCGGAATCTCGCTGGGCGACAACTGCATCATCGAAGCGGGGTGCTATGTCACGGGTGGGGCCAAGGTGAGTCTGCCCGATGGCCACGTCCTCCCGGCCCGCGACCTCTCCGGTGCGGACGGACTTCTGTTCCGGAGGAACAGCGTGAGCGGGGCGCTCGAGGCGGTTCCCCGCTCCGGATCGTGGGGCGGACTCAACGAGATCCTGCACAACCACTGACGAGCCGAAACCCCACTGGGCCGCGGTATCGACCTGCGGTGCCGCAGTTGATGGGTCAGACCCCGCACTCCCGGGTGAAGCGCTGATACTTCCGGGTCGTCATCGGCCGTACGAACAGCCGCACAAACCCGGGCATCATCGCCCAGGTCGTCTGCTTCTCCTGCTCTGTGGCGCCGTCACAGACCCAGGGAAGTACGAGCGCCGAGTCTTCCTGGGCTCGGGTGAAGGCCATGAAATCCTTCAACTCGGGGCGCGTGAGGTACTTCTGGACGATAGGGACCCCGTCTCGCTCCTCATGGGCGCAGTGACCATTGAGCACGGCGAGCAACTCGTCGAAATGCCCGCCCAAAGCGGCGGTGTCGGCACCCGGCCCCAGTGACCCCATGCCCTCATCCAGATGGTTCAACGTGTCCTGAAGCGCGATGTGTTCGGCAGTCATGGCCTGCAGGACCACCTTCTCCGCGGGCGTAGCCCGCTCCTGTGCGGGGGGCCACAGGTAGGTGTCCTCACCCTCGTGGTGGGCGTGCAACGTCGTGGAGAAGAACCGATAGCGACGACGCAGACCTGACACTCGCTGAGCGTCGGACAGATCGATACCGACCAGGCTGTCCCGCAGTCGACACGTCTCACGCTTGAACGCACTATGCATGTTGGTGTTCATCGTGAAGTCGATCTGATCGGCCACGGAGGTGTCAGTTCCTCTCGATGAGCGGACGGTACTGGCGTTCTGTCTCGCCGATGTAGACCTGGCGCGGCCGACCGATCTTCGTGGACGGGTCGGTGATCATCTCGCGCCACTGGGCGATCCAACCCGGCAACCGCCCCAGTGCGAACAGCACCGTGAACATGCGGGTGGGGAATCCCATCGCCTTGTAGATGAGTCCGGTGTAGAAGTCCACGTTCGGATACAGCTTGCGCGACACGAAGAAGTCATCGGCGAGTGCGACCTCCTCGAGGCGCAGTGCGATGTCGAGCAGCGGATCGTAGGCGTCGAGCTTGGCGAACACCTCGTGTGCCTTCTCTTTGACGATGGCCGCACGCGGGTCGTAGTTCTTGTAGACCCGGTGTCCGAATCCCATGAGCCGGACACCGTCTTCGCGGTTCTTGACCTGCCGGATGAAATCGTCTTGACGCCACCGCCCGAGGCATGGATCTTCTCGAGCATCTCAAGCACGGCCTGGTTCGCGCCACCGTGCAGTGGACCGAACAACGCGTTGATCCCCGGCCGATACCGAAGCGAACATGTTCGCGTGCGAGGACCCCACCAGTCGGACGGTCGAGGTCGAACAGTTCTGCTCGTGATCGGCATGCAGCACCAGCAGCATGTCCAGCGCGTCGAGCGACCGCGGGATCCACCTCGAACGGTTCAGCGGGCACACCCGAACGACATCCGCAGATAGCTTGTGGACGTACGGCAGCGAATTGTCAGGGTAGATGTAGGGCTGGCCGATCGACTTCTTGTACGCGTAGGCCGCGATCGTCGGCAAGCTTGGCGAGCAGGCGGACACGTGGAGATTTCCACCTGCGTCGGCGATCGAAGCGGATCGAGGGAATCCTCGTAGAACGTCGACAGGGCGCTGACTGCGCTGGACAACACCGGCATGGGGTGCGCGTTGCGGGGGAACCCATCGAAGAAGCCGCCGGAGGTCCTCGTGGAGCATGGTGTGTCGTCCGTACCCGGCCGATCGAAATCGTCCAGCTCGGTCGCCGTCGGCAGCTCACCGTAGATCAACAGATAAGACGACCTCGAGATACGTCGGACTACTCCGGCCAGTTGCTCGATGGGATATCCGCGGTAGCGCAGAATCCCTACGTCACCATCGATGTAGGTGATCCTCGACTGGCAGGCCGCCGTGTTGACGAAACCCACGTCGAGAGCCACGTCGCCTGTCTTGCTGAGCAGATTCGAGATGTCGAGACCGGAGCTTCCGTCAGTGGAAGGAACGACCGGGAGTCTCCAAGGAACCACCCGGGTGGTTCAGCGTGACGTCGTCGCTCACTGTGCCTCCTCGCCAAACCACGGGTCTCCGCAGATGACCCAGCGGGCCTCCTCGGACAACCCGGGGCCCTTACCCACACCGTAGTCAGTCACCAGCCGGGATCAATCGGAACCCCCTTGCGGGCCACCTCCGAGCCGCGTCACTACTTCGGTCAACTCGGCATCGGGAGCGGTGAGGGACAATCGCACATACGCGGCCCCACTCGGACCGTAGAAGCCTCCGGGAGCCACCAGAATCCCCCGGTCGGCGAACCACTGAGCCGTGATGCCGTCCGACTCACCGCGACTGGCCCACAAGAACAGGCCCGCTTCGGAGTACTCGACATCGAAACCCGCCGTGGACAGGGCATCGGCCAGCAATCGGCGCCGGCGCGCGTAACGCTCCTGCGCCTGGATCACGTGCAGATCGTCGTTCAGCGCGGCGACGCCCGCGGCTTGAACCGGACCGGGAACGACAAGACCCATGTCCCGGCGCCTGGTCAGCAACTGTTGGATCACGGCACTGTCACCGGAAACGAAGCCACACCGGTAACCGGCCATCGACGATCTCTTGGACAACGAATGGACCGCGAGGATGTTGTCGAAGTTGTCGCCGGCCACGTCGCGGCTGAGCACCGAGGCAGCAACCTCTCCGATCGCAGTCAACTCGATGTAGCACTCGTCGCTGACGACGAGGGCATCGCGCTCCCGGGCCCAGGCCACGATCTTGGCCAGGTGCTCGGTCGGCAACACCCGACCCGTCGGATTTCCGGGTGTGTTGACCCAGACCATTGTCACGGCCTGTGGGCCGAGCGAGAACAACGAGTCCGCGGCGATGACCCGGCACCCCGAGGCCTGCGCCCCAGCCCGATAAGTGGGGTAGGCGAGTTCCGGGACGACGACGCAGTCGCTCGGACCAAGACCCAACAACCACGGCAGAGTCGCGATGAGTTCCTTGCTCCCCACGGTGGCGATGACGTCCTGAACGTCCAGGGCGGCCCCGAACCGGCGCCCGACCCAGGCCGCATACGCCGCTCGGAGCTCTGGTGTGCCGTGCGCGGGGGGATACCCGGGGGCGTCGGCCTCCGCTGCCAAGGCGTTGCGGATCAGGTCGGGCGTGGGGTCAGTGGGCGTCCCCTGGCCCAGATCGATCACCGCAAGGCCCGAGTTCTGCGCCCGCCCGCGCATCGCCTCCACGACTTCTCTGACGTTCCACGCGGTCATGATCCGAGACCGGCAATCTCGACCTGAGCACCGCTTCGGGCGAGCACCGACGGCTCCCGAGTCGCGGATCCGGTACAACTCATCGCGCAGTTCCACGGCGGTTCCCGACACCACCCGTCGTTCGGAAAGGACTGATCGATTCAGGTAGTCAGTCCTGATTGTGTGCCCCGCCTGCAACCACCGAGCGACCCCGCGTGAGTCTTGGTCGTCCAACAAGTCGGCGAGTTCAGCGAGTTCGGCGGCCGCGGCCCGAACCGCCACCGCGGCATCAGTCGAGTTGGCGGTGACGAACTCGGCGGTTCGGTCTGGCGGGGACGCGCTGACCCGGGTCGCGTCTCGGAATGAGCCACCGGCCACCGCCAGGACGAGTTCGGATTCCCCGCAGGTGGCGACGATGCGCCCGAGCACGCCGGCCAACGCGTGCGGCAGGTGGGACGCCAGTGCGACGGCCCGGTCGTGACCCGCCGCTGACATCGGCAGGACGTGGGCGCCCAGCATCAGGACCAGATCGATCACCGAATCCAGCGCTGCGGGATCGGTATCCGGTTCGACGACGACCGGCCACGCACAGTCCGAGAAGAGTTCCGCACTGCCGGAGGCGGCCCCCGAGAACTCCGATCCGGCCATCGGGTGCGTCGCGATGAACGGATAGTGCGGATCGCGGCGCCATTGCGCGACGATCGGTCGCTTGACCGACCCGAGGTCCGCAGTAGGTATCCGCTCGCCGGTGGCCATGAGTTCGGCGAGCAGCACGGTATTGGCCAGTGTGGGGGCCGAGAGCAGAATCAAGTCGCAGTCGACCAGATCTGTGACGGACGCCGCAGGTGTGACGCCCATCTGCACCGCCAGGTCCAGTGACGCCCGATCGGGGTCGACGCCGATGACCGGGAAGCGCGGGATCAAGGCGCGGGCAACGGAAGAACCCATCAGGCCCATCCCGCAGATCCCGATCTTCACAGCCCCAGTTTCTCCGGGTGGAGCAGCGAATCGATCCAGTCGTCCAGGGTCGCGGTACCCACCGATCCAGGGGGTGCCGCCTCGGCCACTCGACGTGTATCCGCATCGACAGGCAAGGGGAAGGATCCCAAGAGCTTGATCTCGGCGGGCAGCGCGGCGACGGCGCGCAGGGTCTGCTGCAACCGCGCGTCGCTCAGATGACTGCGGGCGGTCAGCAGGAAGCAGTACTCGCCGGCGCGCGTGCGCAGCGGCCGGGAGCTGATCGCGGTGAGGGCGATGTCCTGCGCGGCGAAGCATCCGAGAATGTCAGCCAGCACGCCGGTTCGATCGCCGATGGGTGTGACCACGACAACCGTCCGATCGTGGCCGGTCTGGTGCGCCAAGGTCCGCTTCAGTAACGCCATCCGAGTAGCGATTCCCGAGTGATCCTCCGCGACCGATCGCACGGTCGCCAGGGCGAAAAGATGCGCGGCTTTCGTGGTGGCCAGGGCGGCGATCGAATCCGCCGAGTCGTCGGAGACCCTGCGACATGCCGCAGCGATACTGTCGACCAACTCGACGCGTACTCCTGCACCCTCGATGAAGCGACGGCACTGAGCCGCCGCGGCTGTCGTGGTGACGAGAGTGTCGATCGCATTGGCTCGAGTCCCCGCCGACGCAGCGACGACGTAGTTGATCGGGACCACGAGTTCCTCGTTGATGAAGCACATCGATGAGCGGAAGATCAGTTCGTCGATGGTGCTGGAGACGTCGCCCTCGACCGATGTCTCCAGGGGAACCACCCCCGCGTCGGCTTCCCCCGATTCGACACTGAAGATCACGTCCGCCACGGACTCTCGCGCCTCGACGCGGCCCGGCCACGGCGTGTCCAGCAGATCGACGGCAGCGTGGGTGAAAGAGCCGGAGGGCCCGAGATAGGTCAGGAGACGCTCGGATGCCCCACTCACTCGTCGTGTTCCTGGGGCGGAAGCGCCACCACGATGGGGACATCCTTAGCGAAGGGTCCGTGCTTGGCAGCACCACCCAGATCGGAGTCCGGGATGTCGTTGAAGAACTCGACATTGGCCTCGGTGTAGGCGGAGTACTCGTCGGGGACGTCGTCTTCGTAGTAGATCGCCTCGACTGGGCAGACGGGCTCACAGGCTCCGCAGTCCACACACTCGTCGGGATGGATGTAGAGCATCCGATTGCCCTCGTAGATACAGTCGACCGGGCATTCGTCGATGCAGGCTTTGTCCTTGAGATCCACGCAGGGCTGGGTGATGACGTAGGTCACCGATGCCTCCTCGACTGACGATTCCCCGGCCGACTTGCCGGTGGAATGCACGGGCCAGTCTAGTATCGTCAGGCCCGATCCCACATGCTCAAGGGGGCTTCCATGCCGCTGCTGCCGATGGCTCGGGTGCGGCTGGATGTCGGACCGGCCGACGTCGGGCGACGCCTGACCGTGCGATACCGCGAGGACGGTCTCGGCCGCGGCGCTGAGCAGGAGATGGTCGGCGTCCTCGTTCGCTGGAGCGGGGGGCTGAGGGACGGGATCTTGCGACTGAGGCGCCGCGACGGGATCGAACACGGAATCCGCGTCGACGATCTGGTCGCCGCCCGAGTGGTCCCACCGGAGATGTCCGCTTATGCCGTGCAGCGCATGTGTCAGCAGGGCTGGCCCCCCTTGGAAGAGGAATCGCGGGGGAACTGGACTCTGCGGGCCTCACGAGGGGCCACCGGTCGCGCGAACAGCGTGCGAGTGGCTGGCGCCCCGCGGGGTAGCCTGAGCGCCGCGCTCGACGCCGTCCGGGAGTGGTATGCCGACCGCGGCCTGCTGCCCCGATTGCAGATCCCGCGCCCCTGCGGACTCGAGCACACCCTCAGCGAAGCCGGGTGGACGCAGCGTCGGGCAAGCCGGGTGCTCGTGGCGTCCACGCCAAGGCTTCTGACATCGACGGGAGAAGCACGAGAACGCACCGACCTGGAAATCTCCGTCGAGTCAGCCCCGAATCCACAGTTCCTGTCGTTGGTCCCTGGTTACGACGACAAGACAGCACCAGAGTTCGAGCACGCCTTCGCGGCAGTCCAGCCGGCGGCTTACGTGTACTGCCGTGACAGCCAGGGTGAACTGCTGGGTATCGGCCACGCGGTACTGCAGGACATCTGGTGTGGCGTCACCACCATCCAGACTCTTCCTCAGTCGCGCCGCAGCGGGATAGCAACCGCGGTCACGGCCCGACTGGCGCAGTGGGCCCACGAGCAGCGAGCCGAGAGCTGGTACCTGCAGTTGTTCGAGGACAACGCGGCAGCACTCGGTTTCTACGAGAACCTGGGGTTCGTGACCCACCACCGATACGAGTACAGGTGGCCGACGGCTGTTCCCCGGAGAGCCTGTGGGCGGAGGCTGACAATGCCGCCGATCCCACCGTGTCACCCCGGCAGTGAGCGGTACTCAGAGCGCCAGTAGAGCAGTGCATCACCGGGATCCGACACCACTATCCGCTCGACCTCGCCGATGAACATGTCGTGATCCCCGGCCCGGACTACCTGGTCGGTCCGGCATTCCAGCCATGCCAGCGACTGATCCAACACGGCGATGCCACGGTGGCTGCGGTGATGCGGAACCCGGGCGAGTTGCCCGTCCAGAGGACGGCCCTTGGTCGCGAGCCACGCCGCATGATCCGCGGCGGAGGAGTCAAGGATCGAGACACACCAATGGTCCTGTGTCCGAACCGCGCCGTGGAACCGCGAGGTGACCGCGATGGCCACCATGACCAGCGGTGGCGTCAAGGACAACGACGCGATGGCGTTGGCAGTCATCGCATGATCGACGCCATCCACGACGCAACTCACGACAGCGACCCCGGTCGCGAAGGATCCCAGCGCCCGCCGGAAGTCCGCTTGGTCGACGGCCGAGGTCACACAGACTCCCGCGTTCGCAGCCGAGCAGGGACGTTGGCGCAGGCTGAGCCGATGACGACGCCGGCGAAAAGGTAGCCGACGGCGACAGGGGTCAAGGCGATCACGATGTCACCGCCTGTGGTCGGAATCGCGAGCACCACGGATGCCACCACCCAACCCAGGAAGAACGCCGCCCCGGCAGCGCGGGACTCGAAGCTGTGGACCAGGGCCCGGATGCAGGCAACCAGGCACGCCAACAGCACAACTGCCCCGACTGGAATCGCGACCGAGCCCAAGGTCACCGTGTAAGCCTGGAGGAAGGCGCCGAACACGCCGAGCACCACACCTCCCAAAGCCAGCACCACGGCGGAGCCGACCCCGAGCCGGGTCCGGTTGTGTTGATCGCTCGGCGACTCCTGGGTCATCACTCCAGCCCGCTGAAAAGATCCGTCAAGGGTCGCCGGCCCGCGAGACTGCCCCGGGCCAAGCGGAAGTATTCCTGACCGAAGACCGGAGAACCCAGGTTGTTCGACAGCGCGAAGAAGCCTTCCTCGAGGTTGATCTGGCTCGCGTGGGCGGCCATCGCCGCCCGCTTCGCCGGCAGGTACTCCTCGATGTCGATCACCGCATCCACGGCATCATCGTCGACAGCGAAAGGCAGATCGTCCGGATCCATCGCCGCGAACTCCGAACTGTCACCGGCCGCTTTCAGTGCCTCGATCCCGGCGCGGATCGAGGACTTGGGAAACGCAGTCCAGAAGATCCGCGAGACAGTCCAGGGGGCCCCGAGGTCGGGTCGATAGGAGCGCACTGCAGCCAAGTCCGCCGCATACGTGGCAACCCGGTGGGTCTGGATGTGATCGGGGTGCCCGTACCCGCCGAAGTCGTCGTAGGTGACCATGACCTGAGGCCGGGTCTCCCGGATCACGGCGACCAGATGGTCGGCAGCTTCGCGAAGGTCGGCCCGCCAGAAACAGTTGGGGCGATCGTTGGAGGGCTCCCCCATCATGCCCGAATCACGGTAGGTTCCAGGTCCGCCGAGAAGGCGGCTGTCCGTGACCCCCAGCGCCCGCATGGAGTCGGCCAGCTCGTCGATGCGATGCGACCCGAGGTCGTCCTGGTCGTGTGCCGCCAGGTGCGCGATATCCGGCAGGAGGATTTCGCCCTCCTCCCCCAATGTGCACGTCACGAGCGTGACCTGATCGCCCTGCGCGCAGTGCCTGGCCAGGAGACCCCCGGTCGAAAGCACCTCGTCGTCGGGGTGGGCATGCACCACCAGAAGTCGCCGATCCGTCATAGACCGAACCCTAACGGCAGCGCCCGAACCTGGCTCGGCCGCAGGATGGTCACGAAGTGGGCGATCCCGCGCGTTTGTTGTCCGGTCCGCCCGAGGGGCGACTTAGCGTGGAGAGTGATGGGATCCCCCATCACTCTCAGCAAGAAAGATGGACTGACATGAACAAGAAGGCTGTTCTGGCCGTTGGCGCCAGTGCGCTCCTTGCGCTCGGTACCGCTGTGCCGATGACCTCGGCCTCCGCCGGCGCCGGCATCAAGGGCAAGAAGTGTCAAGACGGCACCTTCCACGTGCTGCACAACGACAGCATCAACCAGGTCCGCATCAAAGAGGGCTACTACCTGACCTACGTCAAGGGCGTCTCGTGCTACCAGGCATCGACGTACCTGCACGATTGGCTGGCACAGGGTTACACCAGCAACAACTTCCTCGTGGCTTCCGGTACCCGCGGCAAGAAGTCGACCATGTTCATCCAAGGTCAGAGCGGTCCGTTCTTCCAGATCAAGCGCGTCAACGGCCCCCAGTGACGGCCTGAACCAGCGCCTGAACGCCCCGTCGCCTCCCCAGGCGGCGGGGCGTTCCCTTACGGTCAGCAAGTGGACGATTTCCCCCGCCGGAAAGCCCTGACCCGCGGATTCAGACTCGGTGCACCGCGGACAGTCACGATCTCCCCGGATGGCGGCACGCTGATCTACCTGCGCTCCCAGGGTCCGACAGACCCTGTGAACCACCTGTGGACCGCCACCTGGGCGGCCAGCGGCTGGTCCGAGTCACTGGCCGTCGATGTCACGACGTTGGGTATCGGTGCGGAACTTCCGGCGCAGGAGCAGGCGCGAAGGGAGCGGATGCGCGAGGTGTCAGGCGGGATCACCGGGTACACGGTGGCCCGGGATTGGTCGGCGGTCGCCTTCACGCTGAGCGGGACCCTGTGGCTGCACAACCTGTCGACCGGGACGACAACCGCATTGCCGGGAGCCGACTTTGTGACAGCCGCGCTGGATGCCGATGCGTCACACCTGGCCGCGACCCGCGGCGGCGCCCTCGTGGTGCTCGACACATCGACTGGCAGCGAGGTCCTGGCCATCGAACCGGAGTCCGACACAGTCTCGTGGGGAAGTGCCGAGTTCATCGCCGCGGAAGAGATGGGCCGCTTTGTGGGGTCCTGGTGGTCGCCGGACGGGACCCGGCTCCTGGCAACACGAGTCGACGAGACAGCTGTGGACAGATGGTGGATCGGCGACCCCGCCCAACCATCGCGCCCCGCGACGCCGGTTCGGTACCCGGCTGCCGGTACGGCCAATGCAACGGTCCAACTGTTCGTGCTGGGCCTGGACGGCGGCCGAACTGAGATCCGGTGGGATAGGTCGCGGTACGAGTACCTGACCTCGGTGAGGTGGGACGACACAGGAATCGTGCTCGCCGTCCAGGACCGGAGCCAGAGGTCCGTGCTGACCCTGACCGCAGATCCGGGCACCGGCGAAACCACTCAACTGGCCCAGGATCACGATGGCCGCTGGGTCGAACTGACACCAGGCGCGCCGCGACTCACTGCCCGCGGACTGGTCACGGTCCGCGTCGACCACTCGACCGACGCCCGGCGGCTGATGCTGACGGACTCCTCGGGTGTCGAGCGGACCGTGACGCCACCTGGGCTGCAGGTCCGCAGCGTCGTAGCGGAGGATGACGACGGGCTGACGGTGACCGGATCCGACATCGACCCCAGCGAGTGTGATCTCTGGAACGTCGCTTGGGACGGATCCCTCACCCGACTGTCGCAGCCGGGTGGTTGGTCCGGCGGGACCGCGCGTGCAGCAACCACGGTGGTCGCTCGGGCGGGCCTCGAATCATCCCGATCGTCGCTGTCGGTGACCCGGTTCGAGACGAACTGGGAGATCCCGTCTCTGGCCGAGGCACCGAACCTGCGCATCGCTCCCGAGTTCCTCACCGACGATCGAGGCTGGGGTCGCATCGCGGTGCTGTGGCCCACGGAACCCGTAGCCGGGCGACTGCCGGTCGTCATGTCTCCCTACGGCGGGCCGCACTCGCAACGCGCCATCCGGGCGGCCGGAGCCTTCGGAACCGAACAGTGGCTGGCCGATCAGGGGTTCTGCGTCGTCGTGGCCGACGGGCCGGGCTCCCCGAGCCGACCGAGCAACGAATACTCCATCCACGGCGACCTCGCCACCGGCCCACTCAACGGTCAGATCAGCGCACTCGAGCAAGTGGCCGAGCGTTTCGGCGACCTTGTTGATGTCGATCGAGTGGGGCATCCGCGGTTGGTCGTTCGGCGGGTATCTCGCCGCCCTCGCCGTTCTGGAGCGCCCGGATGTGTTCCACGCCGCTGTCGCGGGTGCACCGGTCACCGCATGGGAGTTGTACGACACCCACTACACCGAGCGCTACCTGGGCACCCCCGACACTGATCCCGAGGCGTACGAGCGTTCGTCGCTCCTGCCCCGAGCGGCGGCGTCCACCACTCGCCCCCTGCTGTTGATCCATGGGCTGGCCGATGACAACGTGGTCGCCGCACACACGCTGCGACTGTCATCGGCACTGCTGGCCGCAGGCTCGGCGCACACCGTGCTGCCGTTGTCGGGGGTCACTCACATGACACCCCAGGAGGTCGTTACGGAGAACCTGCTGCGACTCGAACTGGAGTTCCTCACCACACATCTTCGTTGATCCCGAGGACACCCGCGCCGATCCCGAGCGAGGACACCCGCGCCGATCCCGAGCGAGGACACCCGCGCCGATCCCGAGCGAGGACACCCCCGCCGATCCCGAGGACACCTACGCTGATCATCACGACACCCGCACTGATCGGCACGCGAATCCGGGCTGGCTCAGGCCCCTTCTTCGCCGACGACGTCGGTCTCAGGTAGGACCTCGCCGCCGACGGCTCGGTGGTCCTGCCATCCAGGCTCGGGGGTCTCAGGGAAATGACAAGCGACCCACTGACCGTTCCCTACGTCGTGCAGTAGCGGTTCCTCCGCCGCGCACTTGTCCTGCGCTTTCCAACAGCGAGTGCGGAACCGGCACCCGGAGGGTGGATCGGCCGGACTGGGTACGTCCCCCTGGAGGTCGATCCGCTCTCGGGACCGCTGCGCTTCGGGATCAGGTACCGGGGCGGCCGAGATCAGCGCCTTGGTGTAGGGGTGGGCGGGCGCACGGTAGATGTCTTCCTGCGGACCGGTTTCGACGATCTTTCCCAGGTACATGACCGCGATGCGGTCGGCGATCTGCCGCACTACCGCAAGATCGTGGGAGACGAAGACATAGGACAAGCCCATGTCGTCCCGAAGGTCGAGAAGCAGGTTCATGACCTGGGCCTGCACCGACACATCCAACGCCGAAACGGGCTCGTCGGCGACGATAATCTTCGGCTGAAGGGCCAGCGCCCGGGCGACGCCGATGCGCTGCCGCTGACCGCCGGAGAACTGGTGGGGGTAGCGGTTGACGAACTCGGGGTTCAGGCCGACTCGGTCCATCAGGTCCCGAACGGCGTCCTTCTTGCTGCGTCCGGCGAGGGCGTCCGGGTGGATGTCGAACGGTTCCCCGATGATCGAAGCCACCGTCATCCTGGGATTCAAAGACGTGTACGGGTCCTGCAGGATGATCTGGATGTCACGCCGTTTGGCGCGCAACTGCTTTGCCCCCATCGTGGTGATCTCTTCGCCCAGAATCGTGATGGACCCTGATGTCACGGGCTCCAGCCCCAGCAACAGCCGACCAGTGGTGGACTTGCCACACCCGGACTCCCCCACGATCGCGAGCGTCTCCCCCTGGTGCAGCGTGAGGTCGATGTCGTCGACCGCACGCACGTCGCCGATCTTCTTCTTGAACAGGATCCCGCGGCTGATCGGATAGTGCTTGACGAGGCCTTGGGCGTCGATGACCAACTCAGTCGAGGTCGAGGCCATGCTCGTACACCTCCTCGGCGAACCAGCAACGGCTGCCATGGTCTGGTGCGACATCCGTCAGGGGTGGTGGTCCCCCGGTGCGACAACGGTCTTCGGCGCGGGGGCAGCGAGGGTTGAAGGCACATCCGGGTGGCACGCTGAACAGGCTCGGAGGCATGCCCTTGATCGCCGGCAGCCGTACCTCGCGGTTGTCGATCTTCGGGATCGACTGCAGCAGTGCGTATGTGTAGGGATTGGCGGTATTGGTGTAGATCTCGTCCACCGAGCCACGTTCCATGGTGCGACCGGAGTACATGACCGAGATGCGCTCAGCCACATCGGCGACGACACCCAGGTCGTGCGTGATGAGGATCAACCCCATATTGGTCTCGGCCTGAAGTTCCGCGAGCAGATCCATGATCTGCGCCTGAACGGTGACATCGAGCGCGGTGGTCGGCTCGTCTGCGATGAGGACGAGAGGCTTGAGCGCGATCATCATGGCGATCATGATGCGCTGCCTCATCCCTCCTGAGAATTGGTGTGGGTAGTTGTCGTAGCGCTCCGCGGCACCCGGGATTCTGACCCGCTTCAGAACATCGATCGTCGCCGTCTTGGCGTCACTGCGATTGAGCCCCTTGTGCACCCGGAACATCTCCGAGATCTGCTCGCCGATGCTGATCACAGGGTTCAACGCGGACAGCGCATCTTGGAAGATCATCGCGATTTGGTTCCCGCGGATCTGCTGGTATTCCTTTTCCGGGAGGCCGATGAGTTCCTTACCCAACAACTTCACGGAACCGCCACTGATCCGTGCCGGTGGGGTGTCGAGGATTCCCATGATCGCCTGCGCGGTCACGGACTTGCCGGATCCGGATTCGCCGAGGATGGCGATCGTCTGCCCCCGATCCAAAGTGAAAGACACACCATTGACGGCTCGTGCCACTCCGTCCCGCGTGGCGAACTCGACTTTGAGTTCGTCCACCTCGAGCAGCAGTTCCGACACGTCTGTCACTTCCTCAGCTTCGGATCGAGGGCCTCGCTGACTGCCTCGCCCAGCAAGATGAAGGCGAGCACGGTGATCGTCAAGAAACCCGCGGGGACCAACAACGTCCACGGTGCCTGGAAGAAGGAGTTCTGCGCGTCCGAGATCATCGTTCCCCACGAGAACGCCGGCGGGCGGATCCCGAGTCCGAGGTAGGACAGCGTGGCCTCGGCGCCGATGAAGAGACCCAGGCTGATCACGGCCACCACGATCGAGGGGCCGATGGCGTTCGGCAGGATGTGGCGCACCATGATGCGGTGATTGCTGGCCCCCAATGCCCGTGCCGCCAAGGTGTAGTCCTGACCCTTGGCCTCGATGGTCTTGCCCCGCACCATCCGCGCGGCGACCGGCCAGCTCAGCAGGGTGAGCGCCAACACCACCCCCCAGATCCCGGGCAGCTGAACCGCTGACAGCAACACGATGGCCCCGAGGATGTAAGGGACCCCGAGGAAGATGTCGATGATCCGCGAAATAGTCGAATCCGTCTTGCCCCCGAAGAAACCGGCGGTCAGGCCCACGACCGCGCCGATCAGTGTGGTGCTGATCGCGGCGATCACCCCGACCGCGACGCTGGGCCGGGCACCGTAGATGCTCAGCGAATAGACGTCACAGCCCTGCTGGTCCGAGCCCATCTTGAACATGTCGTTGGGCGGCGAGCAGGGAGTTCGCCAACTGGCAGCCACCGGTCAAAGAACTGGTCGCGGCCTCACTCGCCAGCAACTGGGGGAACAGGACCATGGCGAGCACGAACACCAGCAACACTGCGCTGATCCAGAAGATCCAACTGTGCCGCAAGTCGTACCAAGCGTCCCCGGCAAGCGTGCGCGACGCGGGCCCCTCCTCGCGCAGCGAGGTGTCCACGTCCAACTGAATGTCACTCATAGCGGATCCTCGGGTCGAGTACGCCGTACAGGATGTCCACGAGCAGACTGCTGAGCATGTAGACGATGATCAGCAAGGTGGTGATCCCGACCACGACGACCGCTTCTTGCTGGCGGATCGACGGTGTAGAGCTGTTGTCCGATGCCGGGGATGTTGAAGATGCCCTCGGTCACGACCGCTCCACCCATGAGGGTGCCGAGCTCGATGCCGAGGAACGTGACGACCGGGATCAGCGAGTTGCGCAGCCCGTACTTGCGCAACACCGTGGTCGGCGGCAGGCCCTTGGCTTTGGCCGTGCGCATGAAGTCCATGTTGAAGGTCTCCAGCAGGCTCTGGCGCGTGAGCCGCAGGACATACGCAAGGGATCCGGCCGCCAGCACGAAAGCCGGGATGATGTAACTGGTCGGCCAGCCTTGCGAGACACCCGATGGTGCGACCCAGCCGAGTTTGACGCCGAACAACCACTGCAAGGTGAAGCCGAGAACGAACAGTGGGATGGCGATGAAGATCAGCGCGACCGCGAGGGACATGTTGTCGAAGAATTTGCCCCGCTTCAGCGCCGCATAGATGCCGATGGAGATACCGAGGACGATCTCGATCGCGACAGCCGTCACGGCCAACGTCGCGGTGACCGGGAAGCGCTCCACGACGATCTCCCACACCGATTCGCCCGAGAACGTGGTGCCGAAGTCTCCTTGGAGAACGCCCCAGATGTACTTGAGGTACTGGACGATGAAGGGGTCGTCCAGGTTGAACTGCTGAGTCAGGTACGCCATGTAGGCAGGGTTCTGGCGCTGCTGTGGTGAGAGTGTGTTGAGCGGGTCGCCCAGCGCGTTCATCAAGAAGTAGATCAGGAACGTCGCTCCGAAGAACACCGGAATCATCTGGAGCAGACGCCGGATCACATAGCGACCCATCCGACCTCGCTCTCACCCAGGAACGACTCCGGGGGGCACCCTGAACAGGATGCCCCCCGGATGTTGACCCGAGCATAGCGACCGGGGGGTCGCCATGCCGGTGGGGTTGTCAGGAGTTGACGGTGACCTTGTTGAGGTCCACGAAACCATCAGGGCTGATGGTCACATTGGACACCCCGGTCGAGTACCCGCCGACCTGGTTGCGCCACTGGTACGGCCACGCCGGGAAGTCCTCGAAGAGGACCTTCTCGGCCTCCTGCCACTTGGCGATCTGGTCGGCCTCGTCGCTGGCGGCGACACCTTCCTGGAGGAGTCGATCGAATTCTTCACTCTTGTACTGGGACACGTTGCCCGGGCTGTCGCTGGTGAAGAAGAACGCGATCATGTTCTGGATCGTCGGGTTGTCCGCGATCCAGCCTGATCCGACCAGGGTTCCCTGGGGCGCCTTGCCGGACTGGGTGTTGTCCAGCAGTTCGCCGAAGTCCTTGAAGATCTCCACTCCGCACTCCACACCGGTATTGGTCTGGATCTGGTTGCAGATCGCCTTCTGGACGTCACCGGTCTCATTCGCCAGCTGCGGGATGAGCACCTTGTTGCCGGGCACGCCACCCGCACCGTCGATGAGTTCCTTCGCCTTGGCCGCGTCGAACGTGCAGGAGTCCCCACAGATGTCGGTACCGCCACCGGGGATGGTCCCTGGTGCGTAACTGGTGGCCCGCTCGCGCGTGCCGTAGTACAACTTCGAGTTGATCTCGTCCCAGTTGATCGACTTGGCGATGCCGATACGGACGTTCTTGTCCTTGAACGTCGGATCGTTCGCCGGGAATCCGAAGAACGAGTACTGCAGCGACCCAGGCTCGTTGATGAACCGGTCACCGAGGACCTGTGGTGCTGTTGCGAGCGCGTTCTGCGGCAGGTTGTTGGTCACGTCCAGGGTGTTCGCCTGGAGGTCGGCCCACTCGGCGTTCGTGTCAGCGTAGATCTTGAACTCGATCTGATCCGCATTACCCGGAGTGCCCTTGTAGTCGGGGTTCTTCTCGACCGTCATCCCCTGGTTGGTCACCGGACCGGTGAGCTTGTAGGCACCGTTGCCGATCGGCTGCTTCTCGTAGGCCTCGGGGTCCTTGAAGGCCTCACTGGGCATCGGCATGATCTGTGGACCTGCGACGAAGTTCTTGAACAGCGACTCGGTCATGGGCTCGACCAACGTCATCGTGAACTTGGTGTCGCTTTCGGCCTTGAGGCCGGTCATCTCCTTGGCGGAGCCGCTTTCGACCTTGTCGTAGCCCTCGACGTTCAACTGGCCGGGGCCGAGGATGAAGCCGAGTTGCTGGCCGTTCTTGGCATTCGCCGCGTAGTTGAAGGTGTCCACGAAGGTCTTCGCGGTGACGGCTTCACCGTTGGTGAAGGTGAAACCGGGGTTGAGCTCGACGGTCCAGGTCTTGCCCTTGTCGGCGGTCGTCACCGACTTGGTCAGCTCCGTGTTGACCGGGACCATGGCGCCGCTGCTGTCCTTCTCGAAGTTGAACAGTCCGGTGAACAACGCGCGGTTCACCTGGGCGCAGTACAAGTCGTAACAGTTGGACGGTGTCATCGCCTGGGGCTTCTCGATGGCCATCGAGAACGAACCTCCGGCGCCACCCCCGGCAGTACTGCCGCCACCGCTGGATCCGGAGCTGCTACAAGCGGTCAGTGTCAGGGCGCCCGTCACGAGCACTGCGCCCGTCACCAGCCCACGCTTGCGAAGACTCATGCGAATTCCTTTCAGGGAGGGGTGATAGACGAAGCCCCTCG
This sequence comes from Candidatus Nanopelagicales bacterium, assembly GCA_037045355.1. NCBI lineage: Bacteria > Bacillati > Actinomycetota > Actinomycetes > Candidatus Nanopelagicales > Candidatus Nanopelagicales bacterium. The sequence continues at coordinate 125,197 of JBAOHO010000016.1, forward strand.
GATGAACCTGAGGTTAATCGGGTCGCAGGGACGCCCCAACCGGCGGGTCACCCCGACGCCGAATCGTTACTGCGGTGTTCCCAGCCTCAGGGAGTCGGACTCCCCGTAGGCAACGCTGGGATCGACGGTGGCTGCGAATCGACAGGTGTGGGCACGGGAACCGTCGGCGCGGAGGACGCAGGGCCGGGAGGTGCTGAAGGTCCTGAAGGTCCTGAAGGCGTCGGAGATCCCGACGCCGGGACGGACGGCGAAGCTGACTCGGCCGTGGTCGTCGCAACAGTGATGCTGGCCAGGTCGACGGTCGCGAACGGGGTGATGATCAATCCCGGCTGCACCTTCTTGCTCCAGCCCATCTGGACTGTTCCGGACCACAGCGGGATGGCCGGAACCGTGCCCGAGAGGATGGTCTGCGATTCCTGGTACTTCGCGATTGCCTCCGCTGCCGGCAAGGTCCTCGCCTCGGCCATCATCGCGTCGAACCGGGGATCGCTGTAGCCCCCCTCGTTGGCGCCGGACTTGCCGTACAGCGGCTCGAGGAAGTTCTGGATGTTCGGGTAGTCCATGCGCCAGGTGGTGCGGAACAACCCGGGCATTTGCTTGCTCTGGACGGCAGCCAGGAACTCCTCCTGCGTCGGGAACGGCTGCGGGTTGCAGGTGATCCCGAGGGTCTTGGTGATGGACTGGCAGACTGCGGCTACCCAGGCAGCGTGGCCGCCATCGTCGTTGTACGCGATCGACAGGTCACCGGTGAAGCCACCGCCGCGAGACAGCAACTCCTTGGCGGCGGCGGGGTCGTACACGCACGTGTCGCCACAGGCGCCGGGCTCATAGCCGTCGACGACGGGAGGGGCCCAGGCGTCGGCCGGCACGACCGTGTCACTCCACACCTGCTTCACGATTCCCGTTCGGTCGACAGCCCGACTCAACGCGGCCCGTAACTCGGGGGCCGCGAACCGCTCGTCGTACAACGGGAATGTCAGGGAGGTGAACAGGCCCGCGGGCTTGAGCAGGTAATTGCCTTCACCCAGTTCCGCCTGCCACCTGTTGTCAGCCAGCACCGAGGTCGGCATGCGGGTGAGGATGTCCAAGCGACCCGAACGCAGGTCCTGATACGCCTTGTCGAGGTCCGCGTAAACGCGCCACTCGATGTCGGCGACCTGCGCCTTGTCCACACCCTGGTAGGCGGGGAAAGCGGACATCCGAACATCCGTGCCGGGCGTGCGGGAGACGAACTGGAACGGCCCGTTCCCGATCGGGTTGGCTGCGAACACCTCAGGGTCGGCGAAGAAGGACTCGGGCATCGGGGCGAACGCCCAGTACCCCAGGATCGAGTCGAGGATCGCGACGGGTTCGGCCAATGTGATGGTGAAGTTCAGGTCGTCTTTGACCGTCAGACCGGCCAGCGGAACGGGTTCATCGGGGCACGTGAGCTTGCCAGACGCGTTCACCGTGCCTGCGGTCTGTTCGTACCCGGCGATGTTGGCGCCGGAGGGTCCGAAGAAGGCCTGGTTGCTCGCCTCGTTCTGACAGGCCGCCGCCCAGTTCCAGGCATCGACATAGGACTGTGCGGTGACCGCGGTGCCGTCATGGAAAGTCCAGCCGGGCTTGAGCGTGACTTCCCAGATGGTGTTGTTGCGGGTATGGATCTCCTGCGCATGGGCAAGGCGGGGTTGCGCGGTGACGGGATCGTAGTAGATCAAACCGGTCCACATGGCGTCGACCACATCGCCGGAGCCGCTCTCGGCGGCCATCGCCGGGACAAGCAACTGCGCGGGTTCGGTGGCGGAGATCGACACCGAGCCAACCGGCCCCGATGGTCCGGCTGCTTCGTCAGAGGCTGAGCAACCAGCCAGCGCCAGGCCCGCGATCACGGACGAGGGCAGGCAGAACCCGCTTGATCACTCGGCCTCCAGCTCCGCACGCGCCGCCGCGAGTTCAGCGCGGTCCTCGTCGGAGAGTTCGGGGTAGTGCAGGTCGAGGGACGAGATCGTCGAGGTGACGATGTCCGACACTGCAGCACGCATTGCCCACTTGCGGTCGGCTGGGATGACCCACCAGGGAGCCCACGGGGTCGACGTGTGATTGATGGCCTCCTCGAAGGCCGTCTGGTAGTCGTCCCAGAACTGCCGCTCGCGCACGTCGTTCGCCGAGAACTTCCAGTTCT
>JBAOHO010000017.1 GCA_037045355.1 Candidatus Nanopelagicales bacterium
GAATCGAGAGGCTGACCAAGCAACTCCAGGAAGTGCCCCACTTGGTCGAGCAAGTCGAGCGCTTGCACTCGCGGGTGACCTCCTTGACCGCGCGATTGAACGGCTGAACCAGTTGTTCGGGCGTGGAGTTACTCCCAGCGCGGATGCGGTCTCGGTGGACCGTCAGCCAGCAGCGGAACCGCTGACTACAACTCCGGTAGGCCGAGCGATGTAGTCCGGGCTACGCTGCAAACACCGCCGAGGGGATGACCCTCGGTCCGACGGCTCCGGTTCACCCCGGAGCCGTTTCTCTGGGATGCTGCCCGCTCAGGTCGTCGACGTTGAGGGTGCATCACTCCAGGTGAGCGACTCTGGATTCCACTGTGCGGACAGGTCACTGGATCTGAGGACTTGCGTGACGAAGTCCGCCATGAGCGCTTGGGCGTCGGCGAACGACGTGTGTTGAGAGCAGGCCGGAACCTTGCGGGCCTCAGTTGCGTAGACGCTTCCCCACCCGGATGGAAGGTCCAAGGCGGTGACCTGGTCCAGGCCCCGGAGTCGAGCCTCGCGTCGGATGGCTTCCCGAAGTTCGTTCGCATTGACCGTCTGGGTGTTGGCGATGACCACCAGGTCGATGAGATCTCGTTCGCGGCTGGACTGGCCGCCGGGGTATGTGGCGAGGGTTGCGCAGACCTTGTCGGCGATCTGATTCGCGACCGGGTACAGCCGATAGGGGAATGTCACGAGGCGAGGCACGTTCAGCCGGTTGGCTGGTTCAACGACATCCACTTCGGCCGCCTCACCTGGTCCGGCCACGAGGTCCACTGTCAGGTCGCTCAGGGCCTTGGTGCCCAGGTACACCTGGAAGGTGACGTGGTACCCGTGTGCATACGGCTGCTGGTCCCCCGCTATTGATTCGGTGCGCTTGAGATACGCGAAATGGAAATGGTCCTGCAGGTCGACAGCGGCCAGTGAACGCAGGCGACTCAGCGCCTGATCCAGGGAGTAGCCGTTGATGGCGAGATCGATGTCCTTGGTGCTGCGTGTGTTCGGGACGCGAGCGAGCATCCCGGTCCCTCCCTTGAGCACCCACTCCGAATCAGACCCGTCCGAGAACACGCGGCATAGGAGCCGGTCGAAGTGTGCTTGGCGGATGAGTTCGTTCACGCCAACGGATCGATCTGCACCATGAGCTGCCCGGGCGGCGTCCTTGATGGCCATTTCCACGGCCCTGGGGTCTGGATACTGCTCAACGTTCACGACCTTCCCTTCCCTGGCTCGGCACTCTCCGCGGCATCTCGCGCCCCAGCCTCAAACTCGTGAGTGAATCGCGCGGCGGACCGTATTGCTTCCATCGAGGGCGCCAGCTGAGTAATCACCTTCCGCCATTCGTCCGATTGCTGGGCTTGGGAAAGCTGGAGAGTCTCGAGTGCGGGCCGCTGCGGTCGTAGTGCCAGGGTGAGTGCCTCGGCTTGCCTGCGGATCTGCTCGTAAGCCGGCTCAGGTACCCGAAGCTGCGCCAGCTGATCTTCGAGGCACTGTGCCTGAGAACGGAGTTCCGCAAAGTACTCCGCAGCGATGGGAGCGGCAATCGACTCCATGCCCGCCAGGCGCCTGACCGTTGCTGCGGTATCGAGCCCAGCCAGTTGAAGGAGTCGCTCGACAAAGGCATCGCCCGCGCCCTTGGGCAGGCCGTTGCGAGCGGCCAGTGGACCGAGCCTGCGAGCGAGGTCCTCCAGGTCGACGCTGCCTTGCCGCATGGCATCACCGAGAGCATGCGCGACAAGTGTCAGATCGTGGCGGGCAGCCACCAGGTCGGCAAGGGTCCGCTCGATGGTCGTTGTCGGCAGACCATGCCGGAGGGTGACATCGTCGTCGCCCATCGATCGCACTGTGATGCGCACCCCCTGGCGCTGGCTTTGTCGGCGTACCAGTGAGGTGAGTTCGTATCGGTCCTCGCGAAAATCCCCCACACCGTGGAGTCGCGTTGCGGAGACACCAGATACGACGACATCGCTGGTTGGTGACTGCAGTCGCAGATGTGCGTCTATCCCGGGCACGATCGCCAGCCAGGCAGCGCGCACCCCCTCGAACTCATCCCCCGCCGCGCCCGCGTCACGATAGACGCCATGGAGCACCCGCTCCACGAGCCCGGCCTCAGCCAGCCGCGACAGATCCAGGCGACTCACCCCGCGTTGGGCAGCCTGAGCAGACGTGAACAGGCCCCACTGAGCGGAGGACAGCCCCGCCAGCATTTCGAGTGCCTGCTGTGACTTCATACTTGGATAGTATCCCGCATACAGATACTATCCAAGAGCAAGTGGGTCCTAGAGTCCACGAAACCCACGCGCGGGTCAGGGCCCTGGACTAGTTGATTCGATCATTTCGCTGCGTTGGTCCTGTATCAACTCGCACTCGATGAGCTCAGTTGGTCTCCTGGGCCTCGTCAACTAGGAGATCCGAGTGTCTCCGGTCGCGAGTGGCACTTAAGTCGCATTCTCCAACGACAAATGTCACTCAAAAGAGGGAATGAGGAATCGCGGACCCACTCTGGGAAGGCGACCCTTTTCGTGGACCGATTCTGGGAATCGGAGCGGCGCGAGGGCTGCGGGCAGCCTGAACGCATCCCGACACAGGGGCCGCGCTTCTCCGGATAGCCTCGCCCATGTCACACGAGTCCCGTCGACGTGATCGTTCGATGTGCGAAGTGATGCCGCGGGTAAGGACCCGGACAGCCACAGCGCGACGCTGAGGCGATATCACCTGGCTGTTGTGGGGACGTCCCCAGTCGCTGGCATTGCTCGCCGACGATTCGTGGCGCCACAACGCCGACCACGCCAACGGAATGGCCCAGCGACAGGCGGGTGCTGTGGAGCAGATCGACGGCGTCCGGATCAACCCGGTGCAGGCCAACGCGGTACTCGCCATCCTGCCACCCGAGGTGACCCTCCGCCTGCAGGACGACTTCCGGTTCTTTACCTGGGATCCGGCCACCGGCGAGGTCCGCTGGATGTGTTCCTGGGACACGACCGAGTCGGACGTGGACGAGTTCGCCGCTGCCATCGCCACGCAGATGGTGGTCCGGCACCAGCGGCCCAGCTTCAATCTCCCCACCGACGGGGGCACGTGACGGCAACCCCGGTCGGTTAGCGTGGTGCCTCAGAGGTCACTGGATGGTGAGGCGAGCAATGCCAGAGCAGCTGGAACCGCGGGACGAGGCGGCCACCGGCACCCGCCGGCCCGCCGATCCGGGTTCTTGTCGTGGACGACAGTTACCTCGTCCGTGAAGGCTTGCGCCTGTTGCTGGAACTCAGCGACGCCGTCGAGGTCATCGGAGGCTTTGCCGATGCCGAGCAGGCCCTGGTGTCGATCGCACGCGACACGCCTGACGTCGTGATCGCGGACATCCGCATGCCGCCCACCTACACAGACGAGGGGATCCGCTTGGCGGATCAAGTGCGGCGCGAGTACCCGTCATGCGGAGTCGTCGTGCTGAGTCAGGAGAGCACGGTCGGATTCGCTGCCCGCCTGCTGCAACAGGGGGCAAGCGGGCGTGCCTACTTGTCCAAGGACCGCGTCCACGATGTGGATCACCTGGTTTCCGCCATCAGCGCCGTTCACGCGGGCGACTGTCGCATCGATCCGAATTCTGGTGCAGCAGTTGGTGACGACCGGCACCACACCAGCTCCCAGTGCGCTCGACGGACTGACTCCGCGCCAACGGGAGTTGCTGGCCGACATCGCTCAAGGCAAGAGCAATATGGCCATCGCCCGGGACCGTTTCCTGAGTCAGCGCGCCGTCGAGAAGCATGTCAGTGAGATCTTCACGCGCCTCGGCCTCAGCGGGGATGCGGCCGTCAGCCGTCGCGTTCGGGCGACGCTGCTCTACCTAGAGGCGGCGCGCGGGTGACCCGCGCCAAGTGGGGCTTCGTCGGGCTCAGCGTCGCAGGGGCGGCCCTGGCCGGGATTTCGGCCACGGTGGCTGCGGGAAGTGTCACCGCGAGTCGACTCTCGGCATACTCCGTGACCGTCGGCGTGGTCCTGGTGTGGTCTGTCGGCTTGCTCCTGTGGAGCCGCCCATCGAGTCGCAGGGTGGCCCGCCTGCTGTTCCTGCTTGCGTTCGCCTACTTCGTCAGAGGATCTGGCGATCTCCGACAATGACTGGCTGTTCAGTATCACCAGAGCCCTCGGTCAACTCGCTGAGTTCGTCCTCGTCTGGGTCATGCTGGCCTTCCCATCCGGTCGCCTCCGCTCTGTACACGACCGCATCATCGTGGGTTGCGCAGCGTTCACGGCGTTCTTCCTCTGGATTCCGACGGTCCTTCTGTCGCAGACAGTCCCCCTCGCCGGGCCGATCGCGGCGTGCGGCGACTCCTGCCCCGAGAACGTCCTTCTGGTCGCGGACAACCCGAGCCTGGCCGCCGCGTTCCAGGCGGCGTTTCGGTGGAGCGGGACGCTGCTGCTGGTCGCCACGGCCGCCTCGCTCGCCGTCCGCCTGATTCGCGCGAGTCCTTTGACGCGCAGGACGCTGGCACCGGTCCTTGTCGTGTCCATCCTCCGGACCCTGGCGGTGGCGGCGTTCATCGGTTCAGGCGGATCGATCCTCTCGGGCGAGATTCTCGGTCGTCCTGTTCTGGTGTGTCCCGCTGTCCATGGCCTTGGGTCTCCTGCTCGGTCGCCTGTACTCAGCGTCGGCACTGAAACGGTCTCGTCTCCGGTCTGCAGAAGCGCCCGGATGCTGTGGCGCTGCGGGCCGTGATGGCCGACGCCTTGGAAGACCCGGAACTCGAGATCAACTACTGGGTACCGGATCGTGCGCAATGGGTGGATAGCACGGGTGGATTCACCGACCAGGTGCCGGTCCCTGGCTCTGATCGTGCCGCAACCTTGATCAACCAACCTGACGGAAGTCCGTTGGCCGAGATCGTGCACGACGAGTCGATGCTGGAGCAGCCGGATCTGATCGAAGCGGCGATCGCCAGCACACGTCTGGCATTGCAGACCAACCAGATGCAGGCGGAACTGACACTGTCCGACGAGCGAGTCCAGGCCGCGCAGAGTCGAGCCCAGCGCAGTCTGGAGAGGGATCTCCACGACGGAGCGCAACAGCGACTGATCGCACTTCGCATGAAGGTCAGCGTGCTGACGAGGATCATGGATCAGGACAGCCGAAGGGCCGCGGAACTGGCGCGGGAACTTCGGTCCGGACATCGAAGCCGCCTTGTCCGAGGTACGCGACGTCGCGCATGGCCGAGGGCATCGCACGCTCACTGCGCAGGGCCTGGCAGCGGCGCTGGACGATCTGATAACGCGCAGTCCATTCCCCGTGACGTTGGCCATGGAGAACATCGGACGATACCCCTCCCCGATCGAGGGGGCCGTGTACCTGACCTGTTCTGAGGCGCTGCAGAACGTCGGAAAGCACGCCGGCCCAGGAGTGAGCGTCACGGTGACTCTCGCCGACGATGGGGAATGGCTGTCTCTCTCCGTCGTTGACAACGGGAAATGGCGGGGCAGCAACTCGCAGGCCACGGGCCATGGGATGACGAACATGCGGGAACGCATCCTCGACGTGGGCGGTTCGCTGACCGTCGGTTCTGACGGCGGCGGCATGGCGGTCCGCGCCCGCGTTCCCGTGACCTGACGTCGCTGCGGAACACACCAGAAAACCGAACCCCGGTCTGCGGGGATCTCCCTTGGTGCAGGTCGT
>JBAOHO010000018.1 GCA_037045355.1 Candidatus Nanopelagicales bacterium
CACAAGCACCCACACGGCTACGACTGCCACGCCAACACGGGCTACGCGTTGCCCGCGTTGTAGGTCTCGTTCTCGTCGGCGCGATTCCTCATCGCCGCGATTCCTGACGGCATGGGCGATTCCGTATGGGTCACGGAGCACCGGACAAGGCTCCAGCGCGCACCTATCTGGATTGCTCGCTCTCGAGTGTTCTCTCCAGGCCATCCAGGACGAGACCCAAGCCGAAGTCGAACTCGTCGGCGAAGTCGTAGCCGGGCTGAAGGACGCGCTCGGTGGCGAACTCGGCGAAGTACGGGTAGGCGTCGGCGGGCAACTCCGCCATGATTCCTCGAGCCAGTTCCTGGGTCTCTTCGGCAGTGTCGAAGGGCAGTTGCACCTCCTGCAGGGCGAATCCGTAGACGTAGGCGTCCATCAATGCGGCGGCGTGCCCTGTGGCAGCCAGGGAGAACCCGGCTTCGCGCAAACACCGAAGAACGGCCTCGTGATGATGCAGCGTGGCCGGGCCCGGCTGGGTCCGCGACTCGAGCAACCCGATCGCCCAGGGATGCCGAGTCAGTGCAGCCCGCATCGAGCGGGCTCGGCGGTCCAGCGCGGTGCGCCAGTCGCTGACACTGGGTGCCTCAACTTCGCCGAAAACGACGTCCACCATGCCGTCGAGGATGTCCTCCTTGCCGGACACATGGTGATACAGAGACATCGCTTCGATGCCGAGGTCCGCCGCCAACCGGCGCATGGTGACTGCCCCGATTCCCTCGGTATCCGCAATCGCGACTGCCGCCGTCAAGACACGCTCGCGGGTCACCGGCATCCGCCGTCCAATTCGAGTGTTCTTTGCACGCGGCACGGGACCTGCCTTCGGTTCGACCTTGACTTACCTTACAACGTACGTCTATCTTTGGTGAGTCGAACTTACACCGTAAGGCCAGGAGGCCGGAGATGATGACCCGCGACGACCGCACTCCCGTTGAGCTCGCCCCAGCACTCCCCGAGAGAATGCGCGCGATCGTGCAGCGCCAGTACGGCTCGGCGGACCAACTGCGAATCGAGCAGGTCGACTCGCCACCGTTACCTGCTCAAGGGCAGGTCCTGGTCAAGGTTGCGGCTGCGGGACTTGACCGGGGTACCTGGCACCTCATGACGGGACAGCCCTATCTGGTTCGCCCGGCCGTGGGCCTGCGTCGGCCCCGCAACCCGGTGCCTGGTCGCGATGTGGCTGGGACCATCGTCGCAATCGGCCCGGGCGTCTCGAGATTCACGCTTGGCGATCGGGTCTTCGGGGTCGCTCCTGGATCGTTCGCCGAGTATGCGCTGGCCGATGAGAAGAAACTTGCCGCTGCGCCGAACTCGCTGACGAACACACAAGCAGCAACTCTCGGCATCTCGGGCCTGACCGCCCTGCAGGCACTTCACAACAGTGGCCGGCTCGCAGCCGGTCAGCGGGTCCTCATCCTCGGGGCATCGGGAGGAGTCGGCACGTACGCTGTGCAGATGGCCAAAGCGACCGGCGCCGAGGTGACGGGTGTGTGCAGCGGTCCCAAGATCGAACCAGTTCGCGCGCTCGGGGCCGATCACGTGATCGATTACCAGATCCACGATCCGATCGACGGCACCCAGCAGTACGACCTCATCGTCGACATCGGGGGCAATCGCGGCATTGCCCGGCTCCGGCGGGCGCTCACCCCCACCGGGACGCTCGCAGTCGTCGGCGGCGAGAACGCCGGGAAGTGGACCGGGGGGTTGGGCCGACAGTTGCGCGCCGCTGCCCGATCCCCCTTCCTGCGCCAACGTCTGGTCATGGTGGTCTCGGCCGAGCGGGGGTCCGATCTGGAGACGCTCGCCCACATGGCCGATGAGGGCCACCTTCGTCCTGTCTTGGACAGCGTCTTCCCACTCGAGCGGGCCGCTGACGCGATGCGCAGACTCGAGAGCGGCCAGGTGTGCGGCAAGGTCGCGATCGACGTCGAGGAGGACGCTTCAGCGGCATGACCGAACAACAGCAGTACGTGGTGCTGGATCGACAAGGCTCGGTGGAACTGCGCCGATATGAGGCCTGCACCGTGGCGGACGTTGTCGTGCGCGGATCGCAGGAGCAGGCCGGCAACGCCGCCTTCCGCCCATTGATCCGGTACATCTCAGGGCACAATGAGACCCGCCACAAGCTCGCCATGACCGCCCCGGTCGTTCAGGAACAAGCCGGCGAAAGGTTGGCGATGACCGCGCCGGTGATGCAGCAGTCGGCCGGACCCGACAGCTGGACGGTGTCGTTCGTGTTGCCCGGAGGTCGCGCACTGGAGGCCTACCCCATCCCTTCCGATCCTCAGGTCACACTGCGCCACGTGCCAGAACACACGGCCGCTGCCCTGCGGTGGTCGGGACGGTGGACCCAGGCCAACGTGGCGCGCCGCACCCAGGAGCTGAGACAGGCGATCACTTCCGCCGGGTGGGTCGCGCAGGGCTCACCGCGTTGGGCGCGTTTCGACCCGCCGTGGAAACCCCCATTCGCCCGGCGCAACGAGATAGTGATCAGCGTTTCCGACCCCGACGAGGGGTGACCCCGTCACCGCTCGCCGATGACATCGGAACCGGTCCACCCGATCCCGGCCCAGCCGCCAGGACACTCATCCAGGCCCAAGACGCTTTGACTCCCCGCCACACCGGCACCGTAGCCGAGGCAACCATGCTGATCGGCCGAGAAACCGACATACTGGCGGAGGAACTCCAGCGTGTCGCTGACGAGCGATGCCGACGACGGGTGGGGGACATGACTCGGGAACCGGACCCGACCGCCATACCGTCCTGGCATGACCTGCTGCTCATCTCCGATGAATCACAGGAGATCGTCTGCGAAACCGACACCGACGGGATCATTGCCTGGGTGTCTGGCGGGGTCAGCGACATCTTGGATCGAGATCCTGACGAGTTGACCGGGACCCTGTTGTTGGACCTGATCCACCGACAGGACCTGCACCGCGCAGAGGAAGCACTCGGTCGGGCGATCACCTCGCGCGAATCCCAGCGAGTCAAGGTCCGGCTCGCGTTGCCCTCGGGCCGACATCGACGCATGACCGCTCTCATGCGTCCCCTGCCCCCTCCGCATGAGCCCTCGGCGGGCGCTCTGGTCCTTCTGCGGCAAGATCGCTCGGGTGTCGCATTGCGGGCCTTGGCCACCTTGTCACAGGCGAATCGAGTCCTCGTTCGTGCGGAGGATGAGGACGAACTCCTGCAGAAGATGTGTCGCGCCATCGCCCACACGGGCCAGTACCCGCTGGTGTGGTTCGGGCGGAAGGTCTTGGACGCCGAGAAGAGCGTCCAAGTCGTGGCGGCGGCCGGCTCGAGTGTCGGCTACCTGGACACCATCAAGGTCTCGTGGGGCGACGACCCCCTCGGTCGCGGTCCTACCGGACGGGCCATCAAGTCGGGCACGACCCAAGTGCTCGAGATGTTCGACGACGACCCCCACTTCACGCCGTGGTTGAACACGGCAACCAAGCAGGGTTTCGCATGCTCGATCGCCATGCCGATCACGGTGTCCGGCACCGTTGAGGGTGCGCTCATGGTCTATGCCGATGAGATCGGAGCCTTCGATCCTCAGGCCCTGAATCTGCTGGAAGACCTCGCCGCCGATCTCGGCTATGGCATGACCCGCCTGCGGGAGGCATCCGCACTCGCATCGGCGGCGACACGAGTCGCCGACAGCGAGCGCCGCTACCGCTTGCTCGCCGAGAACTCCTCCGACGTCGTGCTGTTGGCTGATTCCGACCGGCGCTTCCAGTGGGTCTCCGCCTCCGCCTCTTCCCTGTTCGGCTGGAACCCTGAGGACCTGCTGGGACACCCGCCCGAGGACTTCATCCATCCCGACGACTTGCCCTCACTGATGGCCGGGTTGGACAAAGCCGACGTGGGGAAAGGACCCTTGCGCCTTCGCTATCGGTTCCGCTGCGCCGACGGGAACTACCTGTGGGTGTCCGCATCCAGCCGCAACGCCGTCGACCCTGAGGGCCACTCGATCGGCCGCGTCGTCGCCCTCCGCGATATCCACGACCAGGTCCAAGCGGAGTCGGAGTTGCTGTCGCGCGAGCAGCAGTACCTGTTGCTCGCCGAAAACGCGTCGGATGTGGTCTGGCAGGTGTCGCCCGAAGGGAAGATCATCTGGGCTTCCGAGTCGGTGACCCGCCAACTGGGGTGGACCCAGGACAGAATCCTCGGCCACGGAATGGACCTGATCCACCCCGAGGACCGGGACAGGGCGATCACCGGTCGTCACGATGTCATTCGGGGCCAAGTGGTCCAGGGCGAGTTCCGTATCGCCCGTGCGGATGGATCCTGGCAATGGATGGCCCTCAACGTTCGAGCAGCGCCAACCCCCCAGGGCATCTTCCGCATCATCGCGATGCGTAACGTCGAGGACGAAGTCGCGGCCCGCGCGGAACTGGCCCACGCAATCGGCCATGACGCGCTCACGGGACTCGCCACCCGGTCGAGCTTCCTCAATCGCGCGTCCACAGCATTGGGTCACCTGAGCCCCGGCGCAGTGAGTGGAGTGCTGTGCGCGGGCGTGGACAACCTACGAGCGGTCAACGACGCCGCAAACTATGCGGTCGGAGACATCGAACTGGAACGGGTCGCGAGTCGGATCACACGCGGTATCGGCGACCCCGACCGGGTGGGGCGAGGCTCCGGTGACGAGTTCCTCATCCTCATCCCCCAACTCACGGCGGCCAGCGACGCGGCCGACACCGCGCAACGGGTTGTCGAAAGTGTGCGCGGAGCCTTGACCATCGCGGGCCATACGCTCCATCCGTCGGTGAGTGTCGGTATCGCCACAGGCGGGCCCGGTTCTGATCCGGACCGATTGATCAGAGACGCTGCTCTGGCCATGCAGCAGGCGAAACGGGAAGGCAAGGACAGGTGGTCGTTCTTCGATCCCACCTTGGCCGCCGATGCCCAGGCGCGACTGAACATCGAGGCCGACATCAGGGTGGCGCTGCAATCCGGGGAGTTCGTCCCCTGGTTGCAGCCCATCGTGTCTTTGGCGACGGGAGAAATCACCGGCTACGAATCGCTGGTCCGATGGATCCGCGATGAGGCCAGTGTGGTCACCCCGGACAAGTTCCTCCCGATCGCGGAACGCACCGGACAGGTCGCGGACATCGATCAAGAGATCCTCACACGATCGGTCGAGTGGCTGACCCGCATTCCCGCGCAACGCAGTGTCGCCGTGAACGTCTCGCCGACGACCCTTGCTCGGTTGGGAACGGCGGAACTTGTTGGTCACCTTCTGGCTGAGTCCGGCGTCGATCCCCAGCGGCTCCACCTCGAGGTCACCGAGACGACTCTGCTCGAGATCTCGGACAACGTGCGCGACGAGATGCGGCGCATCGCCAACATGGGAGTTCGGTGGTACGTGGACGACTTCGGTACCGGCTACTCGTCCATCAGCCACCTGCGTGACCTGCCGATAGCGGGCCTGAAACTGGACAGATCCTTCACCTCGGGACTCGACGCGCAGGATCAGACCTGCCTGCAGCTGGCTGCGGCCTTGTCGGGTCTCGCTCACGGTCTCGCGCTCGACACGGTGGCTGAAGGTGTCGAGACGCCACAGCAGGCCGCGCTCCTCACCGAGCAGGGCTGGGTCCATGCCCAGGGCTGGCTGTACGCGGCGGCGGCCGCAGAGCCGTTGGAGTCGGTCGAGATTCCAGTCTGACTACGCACTTCGATCGGAAGCGACGGCACGGGAAACGCACCTCGTCGAACCTCGTATGACAGGCTCCGCCCATGAAGTCTCAAGTCATGATCGCCTGCTCCACCTTCGCCGGCTTCGCGCTGGCCGTCGTCGCCACCCCAGCCGTCGCCGCTCCGGCGGCCCCGACCCAGACGACCGACACGATCAAGGTGTGCGTCAAGAAGAAGTCGGGAGCGATGCGCTCTGTACAGTCCAAGAAGTCGTGCCACAAGGGCGAGCGCTTCCTCAAGTTGCAGGCCACATCCGGCACCACCTTACGCAACGTTCACGTCATCAACATCAACTGCAACATGTCCGCCGTCGCGGGATCGACGTCCGCGACAGCGGGCCAGCCACAGGTCCAGACGGTGACAGTTCCAGACGGAACGACGACGCTCGTGGTCACGTGCGGGGACAGCGCCACAGCGTCGTGACCGACGGCCTCCTGCGGAGGTATCAGCGGCGAACGCCGCCGCCGACATTGCGCGGAGCCGATCACCGTGATCTGATCTCCCATGGAATCTGGTGCGCCGGTCGGCCGCCGGGTGGTCCTCGGCCTGGTGGTCATGGGCGGCGCAGGTGTCCTTCTCGGTCGGCGTCTGTCGGACGCGACGACCGCCGCTGTGTCCACCGTGGCGCCCGAACTGCAGAAGGTGTTGCCGGCCACCGGTGGGTTCCGCATCTACACGGTCACCAATGGCTATCCGGAACGCAGCATTGCGGACTACCGGTTGACCATCGATAGCGGTTCCCGGCGAACGCAGTTGACCTACGCGGAAATTGCCGACCTACCCCAGACCGGGCTCACCAAGGACTTCCAGTGCGTGACCGGCTGGCGCGTCGACGACGCCGTTTGGAGTGGGGTGCTGCTGTCGGATCTCCTTTCCGCCACCGATGTCGACATCGGTTCCGGAGCCCTACAGTTCACGTCCTTTGATGGCGTCTACACCGAGTCCCTGACCAAGGACCAGGCGCTGCGTCCCGACGTACTGGTCGCCACGACGTTGTACGGCGAACCCCTCGACCGCGCCCACGGAGGGCCGGTGCGTCTGGTGGTTGCGCCCATGTACGGCTACAAGTCGCTGAAGTGGCTCGACGGGATCATCGTCACGGACGAGGTCGTACCCGGCTACTGGGAGGAGCGCGGCTACGACATCGACGCATGGGTGGGACGATCCAACGGGCGCACGGATGACCCCGTCACCTGAGCCGCGCCTCGCCCGATTCTCGCGCGCCGAACGGTGGACCCACCGAGCGATCGCGGTGTTGGTGGTCACACTCATCGTGAGTGCGGCCTGTTTGTACTTCCCCGATCTCAGTGCCCTGGTAGGCAACCGGGAACTGTTCAAGCGACTCCACATCATCGCCGGTTTCGTGCTTCCGGTCCCGATCCTGATCGCGCTGTGTATCGCCGCGTTCCGGGCGGATCTCACTCGGTTGAACCGGTTCACCCCCGATGACTGGCGTTGGTTCCGCAAGCAGCAGCGCCGCACCGGCGCCCTCAAGATCGGCAAGTTCAACGCGGGTCAGAAGTTGCACTCCCACGTGGAGGCGGGCGCCCTGATCGTGCTCTTCGGCACGGGAATGATCATGTATTTCTCCGGAGCTTCTCTGATGATCTGCGCACCGGTGCGACGTTCGTCCACGACTGGGTGGCACTGGGGGTGGCCCTGCTCGTCGCCGGCCACGTGTACAAGGCCTACTCCGATGCGGGTGCTCGCGAGGGGATGCGGACCGGATACGTGACGGTGGAATGGGCTCAACTCCACCATCCCTCCTGGGCCGACCAAGCACCCTCCTGGGCCGACCAAGCACCCTCCTGGGCCGACCAAGCACCCTCCCAGCCCCACCAGGCACCCTCCCCAGTCGACCCGGCACCCTCACAGCCCCACCAGGCACCCTCCCGAGTCAACCCGGCACCTTCCCAGCCCGCCCAGGCACCCCGTCGATCCGAGGAGAAGCACGCACGCACGGCAACGCCACCCCCCGAGCACCCAGGGTCCGACCCCGGCGGTTAACCCCGGGCTAACCGCGCTGCCCGGTCGTGACGTAGTCGAGCAGTTGACCACGGTTCAGATCGCCGATGCCACAGCGCTCCAGGGTGCGGCCCATCGCGACGAAGTCCCGGTCCAGCAGCGCCCCGACGAGAGTGATCACCGACCGCATCACCTTGGTGTCCACTCCGAGCTGGGTCCCGAGCTGCGAGTAGATCGTCAGACCGATCGGGACGTCCTCGGTGAGGTACCGGCTGTCGATCTCAGTCGGTCCTTTGATGCCGTTGAGTGCGGCGACCCCACGGATCACGGACCAGAACGTGTCCCCTGCCGGCCCGTATCCCATGACCGAGTAGGTGTCTCGCAGGCTCAGGACCGAGACTCCCAACGCGGCCCCGATGGCGACCCGCTCCGCATCGATCGCCTCTATCGCCTGGCACACATGGGGCGTCATGCCTTCTTCGTAGTAGTAGAAGTCACCGTGGCTGTATTCGATGCGGCTGGCCGACAACAGGACACCGAGACAATGCAGAGTCGGGTTCGGATTGCTCAGCCCGGCCTCAAGCACATTCGCCATCTCCTCGATGCCCGGATACAGGTCGCTCATGACCGGCCGGACCCGGTCAGCAGCTTGCGCCGGGAACACCCCGATCGACACTATCCGGCGCCGCCCGAAGACATGGACCGAGTCGGGGCCCACGATCCGCGTCGCATAGGGCAGGGCTGCGATTTCCGAGACAGTGATGTCCGCCGTCGAGCCGGACCGTCGCACCACCTCGACGAACTCCAACGATCCCAACGAGCCGGGCATGAGGACGACATTCATGCCGTCGCGCACCAGTGGGGTGAGCAACTCGGCATACGTGAGGTGATGAGTGGTGGGGACCACGATGAGCACCACCTCGGCGTCGGCGATGGCGGCTTCCAGGTCGGGCTCCACGCGCACCGGGGCAGTTCCGGCGAACACGCCATCGGCCGTGATCCGTCCGGAAGCCTCGATGGCAGCCAGCCCACCGATGAACTGAGGGACGTCGTACATGGTGACCTGATGTCCCGCGATTCCGAACTCCGCCGCCGCGGCCCGGGCGCCGTTGCCTCCGCCGAGGATGGTGACACGTCGCATCATGATTCCGCCGATCGGTGATTTCCCCCCACGGTAGGCCGCGACCAGCCTTGATCGCGCGCGGGCAGCGGGCGCCGGTTGGGTGGCAGTCAGGTGGCCGGTTGGCGGGGGGTCTGGCGGGATAGGGTCGAGATGTGAATTCCGACGAACTCGTACTGGACACGCACGGCGCGGCCGTGCAGCTGATCCTCGAACCGTGCCGACAAGGCGAATGCGCTGACGCAGCAGATGTGGGACGACCTGCCGGAACTGGTCGCACACGCCCAGTCGATCCCTGGCGCACGGGTCCTGGTTCTGCGATCGGCTACCGACAAGGTGTTCAGTGCCGGGCGCCGACATCGCGGAGTACCGCGAGAACGCCGGGAGCACAGACTGGGGACTGGCGAACCACACGCGAGTCACCCGAGCGACACAGGCGTTGGCGGACTGCACGTTGGCCACCGTCGCGCGGATCGCGGGACCCTGCGCCGGGGGTGCGGTGGGCCTCATCGCCGCCTGCGATCTTCGCTTCTCATCCGCCGATGCCTTGTTCGCCGTCCCTCCCACGCGCCTCGGACTGGTCTACCCGCAGCCAGACACCGCCCGGCTGGTCGACCTCATCGGACCCAGCGCCACCAAACGTCTCCTGCTGACCGCAGCTCGGATGGAAGCAACCTGGGCTCTGCGGGTGGGTCTGGTCGACGAACTCGTCCACCTCGAGGATCTGGATGCCGCCATCGACCAGTTGGTGCTGCAGATCGCCGGTGGAGCCCCGGTATCGGTTCGGGCGATGAAGCGGACCATCGCGTGGGCCGGGTCCGGAGTACGAGGCGAGAACGACGACACCCGGGCGCTCCTCGTCGAGGCACTTGAGCACCCCGATCACCTCGAGGGCACTGCGGCGTTCCTGGAGCGACGGACACCTTTGTTCGCAAGCTGAGCGATTTGTTCGCAAGCCGAGCGATTTGTTCGCAAGCCGAGCGATCACAGCATCATCTGTCGTCCCTTGCTGCCACCATCGGATCGTGGTCTCACCTGATCCCCGAACAGTTGCGCGCTTTGCTGCGTACAGCGGCGCCGGTCTGGTCGGTGTTGGTGCCGCTGCAGCCGGCCTGATCAACATGCAACGCCAGCAGGCCAAGCGGACCATCGGACCTCGTCGCACAGCTGCCCCCTACGACGACGGCAGGTACGGACGGTCCAAGGGCCCGTCGAAGCGTCTGGTGATGATCGGAGACTCGATCGCCGCGGGCCTCGGCGCCGACCACCCCACCCAGACGATCGGAGCCCAACTCGCGCGCCTCGTGTCGGACTACACTCGCCAGGCTGTCGTGCTGAGCAACGTCGCCATGGTGGGGGCCCGCACCCGCGACCTCGAGGCCCAGGTCACGCGCGCCCTGCAATACCGGCCCCACGTTGCGGTCATCATCATCGGTGCCAACGACGTCACCCACGCGGTGCCCAGGCGGGTATCGGTGGCTCGCCTCGAGGAGGCAGTCCGACGACTGCGCGATCACAACGTCCAGGTCGTCATGGGGACCGCCCCGGACTTCGGCGCGGTCCAACCCATTCGACCCCCCTTGCGCTGGATGCTGCGCGAGATGGCCCGCTCACTCGCAACAGCCCAGGCCGTGGCAGTGGTTCGCGCGGGCGCTCGCGCAGTGTCATTGGGCGATCTTCTCGGTCCCGAGTTCGCCCAGCGGCCCTACCAACTCTTCAGCACCGATCAGTTTCATCCCTCGACCGAGGGCTACGAGGCGGTCGCGCAGGTCCTGGCTCCCTCGGTCCTCGCAGCGCTGAGCCGGGGGGAACGTGGCGAGGTCCTGCCGGAACTGTTCGACGCATCTGTCGAAGCCCCGCTGCTCGAAGTGGCCGCCGCAGCCGCCGAGCAACCCGGTACCGAGGTGTCGGCGGCGCCTGCGGAACCAGGTCGCCTGGGGCGGCGACGCAGACGTATCCTGCGCATCGGAGTTCCCGGGGACCGGGCATCGGATCCAGCCGATCACGGGAGTACGGTGGACTCCAGCGAACAGGGGCCACGACACCGGGAGGAACGATGACCCTGCACCATTCCGAGGAGACGCACCGCCAGTTGGTGGAGCGGATCCCCGCCTCCACCGGCAAGCAGATGAGCGAGTGGTTCACTGTGCTGGAACATGGCCCAGCACTGTCCCGGTTCGACGAACGCGTCACCTGGTTGCGCTCCGAGTACGACCTCTCACACGGCCAGGCGACAGCCATCGTGCACGAGTACGACAAAGTGCGGGCAGCGCGCAAACTCACCTGACCCACAGGACACGAACGGCGGGGACGATCCGATCGGATCGTCCCCGCCGTTGTCAGGTCAGTCTCGGGCGAGCATCAGTCCCTGCTGAGCGCGACCAAGGCAAGAAGCCGCAGGATCTCGAGGTACAGCCAGATCAGCGTGACCAACAGCCCGAATGACATCCGCCACGACTCACGCTCGGGCAGCCCCATCTTGATGCCCTGTTCGATCGCGGCGAAGTCCAGGTTGAGGGTGAATGCCGCCAGCAGCACTCCGAAGGCACACAGCAACAGGCCGAGGGTCCCGACTCCGTAGAAACCCCAGCCTCCACCGACTCCGAACAGGGCCGCGACGAATGACGCCAGGGCGATGACGGCGTAGCTGATGAGCGCCACCATCATGACCTTCATGAAGGTCCCGTTGACCTTGATGATTCGGCCCGTGTAGAGGGCCAGCATCACACCGAAAGCCACCAGGGTGCCGATGATCGCCTGCGACACCAGGCCCGTGTACTGAGGGTTGCTCTGCTGGACGAGGGCGTCGTACCACCACGAGATTCCCCCCAGAAGATGCCCTCGACGAACGCGTGCAGGCGAGCGCCAGCGGCGGCTTGATGGACTTCATGAAGGTGTTGGCCAGACCCAGGCCCAGACCGATCAGCATGGCCACCCAGGTGACCCACGGCATTGTGGGAGCGAGCTGCCAACCGATCACCG
>JBAOHO010000019.1 GCA_037045355.1 Candidatus Nanopelagicales bacterium
AGCCGATCAGACCTGGCTGCACGACTGCCGTCATGTTCCGCTCGTTGATCGCGAGCAGCTTGTTCATGTGGGTGCGCATCACCAGCACGACACCGCCGGACGCTCGGCACGAGTGCCCAGCACGGTGCCCGACCCGGCGCCGTACGGCACGAGCGGGATCGTGTGTTCAGCGCAGTAGGCCACGATCGCCGCGACATCGCCCTTGTCCCGCGGATGCACGACGAGGTCCGGAACGGACCTCGACCCGACCCGCCCGCAGGGCGAGGTTCTCGTCGACGGTCTTCCCGTGGCCGTAGCGCACACGGGCGTAGTCGGAGTCCTCGACGTTCTCCTCGCCGACGATCTGCGCGATGGCTGTCGCGATGGACCGCGATCGAGGGCGGGCCGGGACGTCGAGCGACCACAGGCGTCGTCGCCCTGTGACACCGGCGACGCGGAAGTCCGCGTCCGTCATCCCGAACTCGTCCTTGAACATGGCCACCCACCCGGCGCTCGGGTGTTTGATCCGGGCCGGATCGAAACTGAACGCCTCCCGGTACGTGCCTGCACGCGCCAACCGTTCACGCCACGCCGCCGGACTCGGTTTCTTGGTCGCCATGGTTCCTCCTCGCCCTCACCGACGATGTTACATCCTGGCGCATGGTGTAACAATCCGGGTGCGTTCAGCCGGGCGGTCATCCCTGAGCAGTACGACGTTCCTGGCCCATCTGTGGGCGGAGTGCGGGCGGCGGTCACGGCCGTCTACAACGTCGGTTGGTTGAGCACCATCTGGTCTCTCGTCGTCCTGCTGCCGACCATCGCGGTGTCGGTTCGGCGTCTGCACGACGTGGACAAATCCGGCTGGTGATGGTGGCTCGGCCATCATCTGCTGCATCGGCCCGCTGATCCTCATCTTCGCCTTCTACATCAAGGAAGGCGACGCCGGAGACAACAGGTACGGACCGCCTCCGGGTACCGCCGGCGCGGTGTAGCACCGCACGATCAACGGAAGAACCCCTCGCTGCGGCGGGGGGTTCTTTCGTGAGCGATCGTCACTGCTGCGGTTGCCTGAGTCGGCGAAGCCTCAACGCTGTCCCCATCATCCACATGTGTCGCATGCCTACCCTGCGAGCGGGGGGATCGGAGAGTGACATGCCCGCGCATCGACTCATAGCCGTCCTCATCGGCAGTTGCGATCGCAACCCTCGCGGTGGTGACAACCCCGGCCACACGCGGACGACCAGCGGCCCGAGGTATCGGCAGCGGTGAAGTCAGCGGCACGTCGACAGCCGCTTCGCGACCTGGCGCACAACGCAGTCTCCGCCGAGGCCGACCCCTGGAAGGTCGTCCCACAGAAGCCCACACCGGGTGAGCGCATCGATGACATGCTCAGCGGCGATCTCGTCCCACCCAGCATCCCCAACCCGACCGGGCCGGCACCGGATCAGCAGATGCCTGGGATCCTCGAGGACTTCGAAGGGCTCAATAACCGCAATGGATATCTCCCGCCCGACACGGTCGGCGACGTAGGTCCGAATCACTACGTGCAGATGGTCAACAGTTCGCTGCAGATCTTCAACAAGGACGGCTCCACGGCCCTGGGCCCAGTCAACAGCAACACGATCTGGACCGACCTCGGCGGGGACTGTGCGACCACCAACGACGGCGACCCGATCGTGCTGCACGACCAGTTCGCCGACCGCTGGCTGGTGTCCCAGTTCTCCTACGACGGCACCGGACTGCACGAGTGCGTAGCCGTCAGCGCCACAAGCAACCCCTTGGGAACCTGGCACCTGTACGAGTTCGACTACGACGATTTCCCGGACTACCCCAAGATCGGCGTCTGGCCCGACGGGTACTACGTCTCCTACAACATGTTCGACCCTGTGACCTTCGACTACGTGGGCGCAAAGGTCTGCGCGCTCGAACGCGATGCCCTCCTCGCCGGCGATCCCGCGTCACAACAGTGTTTCGATCTCACGACGGAATGGTCATTGCTGCCCTCCGACGCGGACGGCAGCACCTCCCCACCCGCGGGGTCCCCGAACTACTTCCTCGGCGAGCATTGGAGCGACAACGACAAACTGACCATGTACAAGTTCGACGTGGATTGGGACACGCCGGCGAACACGGGTCTGACCGGCCCGATCTACCTCCAGGTGGACCCGTTCACCTGGGCCTGCCCGGAGGTATCACGCGGCAAATGCGTTCCCCAACCGACAACCCTCCAGAAACTCGAAGTCCTCGGCGGGCGCCTGATGCACCGCCTGGCATATCGCAATTTCGGCACCCACGAGTCGCTGGTCGCCAACCACACGGTGGCGATGGACGGAAACCTCGGGCAGACCGCGCAGACCGGGATCGGCTGGTACGAGATCCGGCAACCGAACGCCACCGAGCCGCAGGTGTACCAGCAGGGCACCACCGCCGATCCCGACGGGGCCACGTTCCGCTGGATGGGCTCGGCCGCCATGGACAAGCAAGGGAACATGGCGCTCGGCTACAGCGTCTCCAACGCCACGTCCACCTACCCGTCGATCCGGTTCAACGGACGTAAGATCTGGGATCCGCTGAACCAACTCCCCCAGGCCGAATCCACGATCATTGCCGGCACAGGCAGACAAGAGCACAGCAGCGGC